>JAPOTS010000092.1 GCA_026709065.1 Bacteroidota bacterium | reverse complement strand
CAATGAATTTTGTGAAACCTAAAATAATCAATTCCATACAAATCGTGATAGAACCTATATTCCATGATCAATCTTTATGAAAATGCTGATCACAAAGTGATCTATGGGGATGTTTTTGATGCACTTGATTCATATGTGCCTGACGGATCAGTTGATCTTATTTTTGCCGACCCTCCATACAACATAGGTAAGAATTTTGGGCATATTGAGGATAAATGGCCGTGTATTGAAGCATATGTTGGTTGGTGTAAAAAATGGATATCTCTGTGCATTCAAAAATTGACACCAAGAGGTTCTATCTATTTGATGACAAGTACACAAGCAATGCCATATATTGATACTCATATACGCTCACTGATTCATGTCATGTCCCGTATAGTATGGCATTATGATAGTTCAGGAGTTCAAGCCAAGAAAAAATTTGGATCATTGTATGAACCTATTTTGTTCTGCGTCATGGATAAGAAAAACTATACATTCAACTATGACGATATAGCGATAGAAGCAAAAACTGGAGCTAAACGGAAACTCATTGATTACCGAAAAGCAGTTCCTTCAGAATACAGTGCTATCAAAAATCCCGGCAATGTATGGTATTTCCCGCGTGTCAGATATCGAATGCACGAATATGAAGATCATCCTACTCAAAAACCAGAGTCTCTACTGAACAGAATTATACTCGCTAGCTCTAATCCAGGAGATGTGGTTATGGATCCTTTTGCAGGAACATTTACGACTTGTGCAGTCGCTGCCTACCTAGGACGTCGTAGTATTGGGATTGATCTTAATGCTGATTATGTAGATATTGGTCTTCGCCGAGTATTAGGATATTCCAGCGTGAACGGGAGGCCTCTTGAACCTGTATCTAAAAACACTCAACGAGTAAACGGGAATGGTATCAAGAATTATTACTCAGAGGAATTGATCGTTTAAATAATGCCAATCCGAAGACATGGTTTTACTCAGACCATACTTGATGTGTTATCCGAATATACTAACACCAATGCAAATGATGTTTTGGAGCGCAGTTCTCTGATACAGTATTTAAATATTAAAACAGAAGCTGCAAATAGGGGATCTAATGCACGTGCATCTTATGGGAATCACTATGCGATCTACATTCTCGTAGAAGACTACTTAAACCAAAATTATCATATATCTGGAGAATATAATCAATACGAAGGTGCAAGGTTTTCCGATCTTCTAAGAAGGCAACGGGAATTACCCTTTGGTAGCAAGCTTCAAAACCACGCACTGAATCATAGGCTGAATCAAGAATTTAAGAAATTCTTCCCAAACGAGACTGTACAACCAGTTGTGCGTGATCCTGAAACCAATAGATATTGGATTAATGAAAACCTGCTGACGATAACCTGCGGAGATAGAAAAGTAAACCTTGCGGAATCTATTAAAGTAATTATTGATAAATATATTGAAGTCAGACAGAAGGCATTTCATTCATTCATTGAAGAATGTCAAAGAATTTTGAAATTAAAGGATCGTGATGCAGAATCAGCTGAATCATTTGTAGTTGACTTGCTGAATCCAAATGTGGATGCAAGAATCTTTGAGATAGTGAGCTTTGCAATACTCAAGGCTCACTTTGCTGATAAGGTGATCTATTGGGGATGGTCACTGGATGATTTGAATGAGGATATATTAGTGCTCTATAAAACCGGGCGCACGAATGCAAACGATGGTGGGATAGATTTTGTCATGCGCCCGCTTGGCAGGTTTTTTCAAGTTACTGAAACCGTTGATGTAGGTAAGTACTTTCTTGACATTGACAAAATTCAGAGATACCCAATCACCTTTGTTGTAAAGTCAACTGACTCGGTCAATACAATCATTGAAAGAATAAGAAGTCAAGCAATTGATCAATATAGCGTGCAACAAGTCGTAGAAAAATACATGAAATGTATAGAGGAGGTAGTGAATGTTCCCCGACTGATCTCTATATTCAACACATTGGTTGAGAGACAGAAGATTGGAGATGTGATTGAGGAGATAGTTCAACAAAGTGAAGTTGAATTCAACTTCTTTTCTGAAGAAGAATTTATTGATTCTGAACTTCTGTAGTAATATGACTCTCAATGCTCTGGAAAGCATACTATTCTTGAAGTTTCAAATTCCGCACAACGCCTCATTCAGTCAAGTATCAGTGAGAACACGAAATCTTCCTATACAAGAGAATTGAAAGAACTGGAAATATGGTTGGAAAATCGTCCTCTTACAGATATATTCCTTTCTGAATATCTCACACTATGCTACGAACGGGGATTATCCCCAGCCAGCATTGCCATGATTCCCGCTGCTGTCCGATTTTCCGTACGGCTTTCTGGTATAGAGTCATCAATTGGAGTCCTTACCGAACGAACACTTGCTGGTATTCGCAGGGAGATTTAAGCCGCGGACGGGGGCAAGTTACTGGCATTACCTTCACCGAAACCAAGTTTCTGGTTGGCCAGATTGCTAAGCATGGCGTGAAGGGAATCCGAGATGCAGCATTATTCTCGTTGATGAGTGACTGTATGTTGCGTGAAAGCGAACTCGTAGCAGTACGCCCCGCGGATCTTGAAATGACATCCGATGGCTCTGGACGGCTTCATCTGCCTAAAAGCAAAACCGATCAAGAAGGGGCTGGTGCCACTTTATATGTCGGTGCGCCCACGATGGAACGTATTCACAATTGGTTGCACTTGATTGAGCAACAAATTGGAGAAATTGATCAGAATGCAAAACTCTTTTGATCAATCCGAAAGGGAGGCAATATTCAGCAGATAGAGATGAGTACTCAGGGAATTCGTAAAAACCTTAACACAAGTTTGCAAGATTCGTAGATTTTTGAAAGAAATTTCAAAATAATTTACGGATTTTCTGCATAAATGGCTCGCTTGCGCTCCTGATCGTAAATCAGGCTCCGAAACGATTTCCAGTAGAGGGATACCACATTGATAATAGTCAAGAAGTGTATCTGTTAGGTTTTGATTGTGGAGTGATTTCCCGGCATCTTCTTCCATATGAATCCGAGTGATTCCAACCTTCTTACCCTCGGTTAATTGGAGATAACCCCCAACACAGATCGGATCTTCAAACTGTGAAATCTGATACCCCTTGGGTAATTAGGATAAAAATAGTATTTTCGTGCCAGTATACTTCGTTCAGCAATCGCGCAATTCATGCTATCCCCAATCGAACTGCACATTCAATCCACTTCGCATTCAATAGGGGTAGGGTTTCAGGGAGCCCTAAACTTACAGGATCATTGTGTTGATTGGGGGTTGCCCCAAACTTAGCCGAATCTGGACTGAACGTCTTGGAGGCAGTCAAGAGTTGGCAGTGGACCTAAAGTCCTACGACGGTTTCGTAGGCAGTCTTCTGAATCATTCGCTATCAAGCTCCGCAAACCCATCAAGTATTTCTTGACCATGGATCTTACTGTCAGGATCGCGAAAGATCTTCACGATTTTGCCAGAGGCATCAATCAGAAAAGTAGTGCGCTTAATTCCTAAAAAAGTTTTTCCATACAAGGAGGCTCCTCCTTTCCTCCATACGCCATAAGCATCAATCACCTCTTTTTTTATGTCAGCTAATAAAATAAAAGGCAGCTCATACTTAGCCGTGAATTTACGATGAGATTCAACGCTATCACCAGATACACCGATGACGACAATTCCAGCCTCTTCAAATTCTTTCCACTGATCTCTTATGCTACGAGCCTCCTCGCGGCAAGAGGGCGTATCGTCTTTGAGATAGAAATATAATGCGACCTGAGAGCCCAAGTAATCCTGTAGACTCACTGAATTTCCATCGTTAGAAATTCCAGTGAAGTTGGGAGCTTGATCTCCTACTTTTAACTTGGTTGTTGATCTGGGCATGAGTGTAGATGTAATTTAATGACCAGTAAAACATCGGTTAGACATTTAGTTATCAAACTATTTCACAGAAAAAATGAAACATCACTACTTTAACACTCTTCAGTTAATGATGTTTTTCCTATCTTAATGAACATGGTAAGGGTAGACTCACATTATTGTGTTTGTTTTTAGTGCAATTTTATTCGCTCTGCTTTATGGGGTAGATGCAGGTTTTGAGTATAATAATGCCACTGACCGCACTGACGCTGACGTAGGCTTTCGTGATGTAGATGTAATCATTTCCACTACCTCCTCCCATTATTTAAATAAAGCGGGCTCGTCAGGATCCATAGATGGAATTGCTCCAACCGATTCAGTGAATCTGCTGACCCAACCGATGGAGAAAGAACCCGCAATCATCACAAGACTGTATGGAACTGACCCTTCCACGCACTCATCCAACCTCAGTTATGTTCCTCCCAATCCACCAAAAAATGTGAGGGTCTCATCCACGAGTTATCATAAAATTAATTTGAGTTGGAGTGCTGAGGATGTCATGTAACCTCTAACCGATATACCATTGAGTGGTCACCCGACAATAGCACTTGGAGTGTGTTGCAACAAGAGTTCCTAATTTATTCCTATGCTCATTACAGTGATGATCTCACCCCAAACTCCACCTTCTACTAACGAGTCTTAACGGTTAACAAGGAAAATGAAAAAAGTCAGCCTTCAAATGTGGCGAGTGGTGTACCGACTGCACAGAACACAATGGGAATTCCCACAAACGTAGACGCAACCAAGCTGAACGGTATCCATACGATAATACCATAAATTGAAGAGACATCGTGGCCATGCGGGCTTCCCTGCCCTCATTGAGGATATGCCCTGATTTCACGCTCTGGTTTAATTTTGAGATCGGGACATCCATCGTTCTGACGGAATTCATCCTCCGAAGCATTCCAAATAATTTCAGGTTCTTTGATAACACCCGATCATGCTTTGCACGAACGAAATGTTGACCCGATTGCTGTCAATACATCGCATCATCAACGGCATCGTGCCACCGTAGCAGGTCAGGATGCTCACTTTATGGGTCTGAAGGCTAAAACCCACATCGTATGACTCCCAATGGAAATCTCTTTTCAGTCACGGGTACACTCGCATGCAAACGCATCCTCTGAGCTTCGGATGAGGTCTGATTCCGTCCGATCGTGTCAAGCCCGTCACAACTGGCAAGACGATTATAGTTGATCTTTGTCTCATCAATCAAACACAATACCATATCCTGGCCGCGCATCCGGTCAATCGTTCGTTGACGATGCAAAGCCACCAGATCCTCCGGGCGGATGGTCGTCGGATCCAGTGGGTCCAAAAGTTGATAATAAGCACTTATAGCGCCTTTGTCCATAGAAAGATTCGCGTAAATGGGATCTCCCGGTATCCGACTCAGGTATGTCACCATTTTGATAAAAGATGCTGTCCGGCGTACATGCCCTAAATTAGGATCTTGATAATAATCAGAAAGGAACCAAAAGACCCAAATAAACCTCTCGTGTCTGACGCTTTTGACTAATTCAAGCCTGGTTCAGGTCATCTGTATTGTTTGAGGGCATCTCCTATCATGTGTAATAGTCTCTGAATATTTTCGCGTGCGTTACCCTCTGGAACGACATTCAATCGACTGTTCCATTTGTGGAATTCTGCCTCTAAATGATCAATCTTTTTGTTACGCTTCCAATGCGAGTTAATTCCAAGAAATTGCTCTGCGGTGAGATCAAATTTCGATACCTTGTCAAGCCTTACAATCTTTTCATCCCGTATATTTGCTAGCTTATTTAAATCAATCTTGGCGGCCTTTGCAATCTTGTCTATTAATTCAAGCGTCTGTCCCATGATGATCCCGTCAGCTATCATGACATCAAAGCAAAATTTTATTAGTTCAATAGCACTGGAGGACGTGCAACACTGCATCAATTCTGTAAACAACCTCGATTGACTCAATGTCCGATCCTTCACTTTCTGAAGTGCTTGATTAAAGTGGGCAATATAGCTCTGTGAACGTTCTTCATAGGACGAGTAACCATCATATATCTGACGGTCTGAGTCAGCGTAGTGTAGCCAATCAAGTATTTTAGCTTCAATGACTGCTGTCGCCTTATGTGTGATCTCGCCAACTGACTTAGCAATCAGCAACGCAAGTCCTATAGATGTAAAATGAAATCGTCTCAACCGAATAAGTGACTCAATATACCCTTCATCGTATAAATCCAATTTGAATTTTTTAATCCCTGTCCATAAGATCTTATCTGTGGGAACAACTCTGCCATTGCGAAGAGATCCAGATACACCATGATCAACCAATCGAACAACTGCCATCAAATTCCTAGTATCCTCAAACGGACCATTGAGAATCCAAGCATTAATATATCCCACCAGTGTCCAATCAAAAAATTCTATTTCAGTATCAATCTCTTCTACCTCAGCGGACACACTAAAGCTAGTTGATCCCTTCTCTTGAAACCTCGGGGAAGTAGATTGAATCGGAAGTAGACGACCACCTGTACAATCAAAGAGTGAGATGATAAAGCCGCAATCAGAGGGCTTATTTGTTAATTCAATGCATCCCCTAAGTTCGACCTTTTTCCCATCAATGTCCCCGTAACTCACATCGGAAATTCGAATGCTCATGCCTCCGTTATCTGACGGTGAGGCAGACTCAATTTCAATTCCTTTGATATTTCTTCTAAGCATAGAGTTATCGCATGTTAGTATTGAACAACGCCATAACAATCATTCCATCTCTTGAGAGGTTGATCCAGAAATCTTATAGTCCTTAGTATCATCAGTTACTTGGTTGAAATCAAGATCAACTTCCTGAGAATGCCCAGAATTTTCGTGCAAAAAAGAGCAGTGCATAATTTGGTTTTCGTCGTAAGAAAAGGTCACAATGATCTCTTCATGCGCTGGCCAAAACTCACCTTTGGGGAGTTTTGGGAGCTTGAGCTTGGATTCATCTGAAATGATTTTAATAAATTCGTTCATTTCCGTTTCTTCTCGCGCACACTCTGTGATTGAACAGTCAACCTCATCTTGTCCATCATACCTTGTATAATATGTCTGTTGCTGACTGCAAGGAATTGGTGTACCTTTTCTTATTATGATGGAATTATTTAGAAAAGGCAAGTCAATCTCATCGTAGTCCAGCACAATAGTCCCAAAGTTCATATTTGTTACCTCTGTTAGCTGAAGAGGTGCTATGGTAGCGCTCTGAGCAGCATTAAACTCATTTGAATCAGCGCGAATGGCTGCATAGAGAACCGCCCCAAGTGCAACCACCTCGTCTACATTAGCGGACTCAATCAGTGGGACATCTTTGAAGACATCTTGAATGCTTTTTCGGATGCATGGAACACGTGTGCTTCCACCAGCTAAAATCACTCCAGACAACTCTGATGAGCTGATTTTTGCCTCTTTAAGAGTCGCCCCACAACATACTTCGGCTTGCATGACAAGCCCCGAAATAGCCTCTTCAAATTCTTGCCTTGTAATCTCTAAGACCGTCCCCTTTGCAAATTGCGTCACCGTCTCACGACGCGATAAACTTCGCTTCAATTCCTCAATGCTTACGAGATCAAAAGGAGTTTCTTCCAATTCATGCTCATCAAGCGTTGATTGCGTTGCTTCTTCATATTTTTGACGGACGATCTTTTGAAGGATCTTGTCAAAATCCATTCCTCCAAGTCTACTGACTCCATTACTGGTAATGACATCAACTTGGCTAGAGTTTAATTCAATCAATGAAATATCAAATGTCCCTCCACCAAAATCATAAACTGCATATTTGCCGTCTCCCACCAAATCTCCAGAGAAAGCATAATAAAGGGCAGCAGCCGTCGGCTCATTGATGATATAATCCATTTTCAACCCCGCATGCTTTGCTGCATTGATCGTCTCTTGGCGCGCTTCAACACTGAAATTTGCAGGTATTGTGACCACTGTTGTCCCAACCTCACCTTGATGATTCAATGCAATTTGATGCATATGCCTAAGAACATGCGCACTGAGTTGAGTGGGAGTAAACGTATCTCCTCCGATGTTAAATCGCTCAGATGTACCCATAAACCGCTTAAAGCGTGCGGCCGCATTCGTTGGCCCAGCGATCCACTGCCTAATTGCCTCACGGCCAACCCACCATTGATCATCAAAATATGCAACACAAGACGGGACTAGATTTTCCTCCTGTGAATCAGTCATTATGACTGGACGGCCATGTGTATCAAACTGTGCAATTGCTGAATAAGTCGTACCTAAATCAATTCCTGTAATCATGAATGTTTATTCTTGTAGTTTAGTTTAAAAATGGACGAGTGCATTAAATCAAGACCTCATCTTGATCAACTCATAAATCAGATATCCGCATTCCTGTACCTCTGCTATCATTTGATCTTCCTCTTGGATTTGAGTCTTTTAATTGCGAACTATAATCTTAAGTCTACTATAAGTGATCGGATTTTAATGCTTGACGGTCAGTTAACTCTTCTATCCTATCCAAATATTAGAGGAATATCCCAGAAATCGGCCAACTCATAGATGGTATTAGTTTGAACAAAACTCCATGTTTATTCTGATAGAAGAAATGTCCTCTATGTTGATACCAATGATTACTATCAATTCCTGCCAAAATGTAATGATCAATATAATAGCGACGGTAAACATGAAAGCGATCATAAATGTGTTCTAATTTACTAATGGAACGGTAATGTAACTTTAGTGTGAAGATTTAAGATCTCCGTTATATCTACCCAGTCTGTGGCCAGAGAACTGAAGTTTAGGATCTCGTTTACCTGAATACTTACCTGACTTAATCTGTAGATGATATTGGATAGTAGTTGAAGGAAATTTCTGCTTCATACGATGGGTTAGCCTTATACTACTCCATCCATTTGTTTGCAAATTTAAGTATTCGTCATTGATTTCTATACCAAGCCATTCAATACCTAACTCATTGGCTACAATGCATTCAGATCCAGACCCAGCAAAAGGAATCAAAACCCTTCCTGATTGTCCGTTGATTTTGGACTGAATCAATCTTCGTGTAAGCTCAATCGGTTTTTGCGTGGGATGCTTCATTATTTTGCAATCTCTGTAGTTATTGATTTCTGATGGAGGCAAGACTTTTCTGTCAGCATCATAATACATAAACCACCTCTCTCGTGCAGCAGATTGACCTGCAAGAGCAGGAATTTGAAAACGTCCCTTGTAATGCTCCACCATTATCTTGATAAATTGTATGTTGGCTATTTCCAAATCTTGATTCTGTTCGTGTCCGACCGATACTTGTTTTGTAACCTTCTGTATAAGGTTCGCGGATCTGTTCTATTTCTAAATTTGGTTGTTTGTTTGACTTCCAAAGAATGCTTTCATGGGAACGTTGCCAAAACTTTGAAGAGGGAACCACCTTGTTCGTGTAGTGCCAAACAAGCCAACGCTGTTTTTCTATTGGAAACATTACTGATATTTGAGCAAGTATTTCTGAAAGTCCATAAACATATAAAATCCCATTATCAGTAAGAAAATCAAACCATAATGCTAACTAACCCTGTACCACTCAATATAATCGGGTAATGACCTATTGCTCCGACCGTTGTCAAAATCATTTCCAATGTTATACGGAGGATCAGCAATAATTACATCAAATTTGTGTTGTGGATTTTGATTTCTAAGTACTTTGATTATATCTCCATGAATCAAATTACTTTTAAACTTGAAAGATGTCTTGTTTCGGACATCTATAGAACCTCTTACAGTCTCACCAAGGGTTGATGTGTTCAATGGTTGAACAGCTTTACATTCCTTCTGTGGATAGTTTTTCACAGTGAGTGGATCCATGTTTCACGTTGAGAGATTAGTTCATTATAGTTCGTGATGTATCATCACTTGCCCGTGCGTTCTTGAATTGCTACAACCGCTACTTTGCCCAAGTATATCTTGTGCAGTAGCTTGTAATTCGTTACGCTTCTGGTTGCTCATATTGGGGCGCTGACCTCCTATATTAAACAAATCTTCTTCTATCTCGCCTTTCAATATCTCAACATTATTCGGTTCACACGCTTTGCGTATCCGCTGTTTGATG
Organism: Bacteroidota bacterium; assembly: GCA_026709065.1. Taxonomy (GTDB): domain Bacteria; phylum Bacteroidota; class Rhodothermia; order Rhodothermales; family Bin80; genus Bin80. The sequence goes on along the minus strand of JAPOTS010000092.1, from coordinate 1,028 downwards.
CTCCAAGCCATTTTCTGCTTTATTACTAAGGGCTTGGCAAAATGGACACTTGAAAAACCTTTACATGCAGGGGGCATCATAATCATCAAATTCCTCAACTGGCCCCCCGTACATCAGAGCGTGGAGGAGGGTAGGCCATGATATTAAGACGTGACTCACAGTACCACAGGAACCATTACCAATTCGGGTTAAGCGATGGATTGCTCCACCAATCTCGGACATATCTATTGACGCTCTAGCGACACCATCCGAAGATGGTTTCCCCTTGACAATGTTACATGGCAGGAGAGCCTCCATGCCCGTTTCGTGCTGACACCAGCAAGCCTGGAGTATGGACTTCCATAGCATGAAACTGAGGAAGCATTCCAGAGTAGGTCTTGAACCGATATGTAACGTAGATTGAAACATCAGTTTCGTTCTTGGTCTGGTCAGCATGAGGCTCTTTTCCAAGCTTCGTGCTTCAGTAGGGGGCTCTACAACTTATATTAGAATATACGAAGCTTGAGTTGGCTTAGATCATTCTCTTGAAAGATACGAAATTGCTTCATCCAAACGAATATATGAGGTGAGAATTTTTCTAAAAATTGCACTATCATGTCCACACTTGAGCCGCTCATTTTACAGCTCTCATCACTGAGAGAATGCTACACTCTTAAAAGACGAACCAAGTAATTCGTCATTTCGTATCTGAGCGGAATGGAATCATTATGTTCAAAAGAGAGAAAGATTGAGATGTCCGATGAGACATTGTTTGAACGGTGTTTGAAGGACAAGATGCAGATATTAAAATAGTAAACACTCAATTTTTTGGTTCTATCACGGTATTTGTGGGTACAGGTCTAAACCTCCGCAGAAAAAGAGAATAGCAATGCGGAAGTTTTCAAATCTTCTGTATCGCTTCCCATGGTTTTGATTTCTTGAATTTTCCCGTTAATCCTTTCTGCTTTTGCATTGGACAGTCGGTTCCATAATGCGTTGCAGACTCCATCAAAGTGGTTCTTAAACATGTCTGCAATTTTCATGACTTC
>JAPOTS010000084.1 GCA_026709065.1 Bacteroidota bacterium | reverse complement strand
TGAAATGACGTAACTTTATCTAACATAGCGCTTTTTTAGCCTGCCCCGTAGGCCGTCCTACTATACCAGTGAGTGAAGCAACAAGGATTCTATTAATGTATTTGTATGAAAAAATAAATATGGTGGAACCAAAATCAATCGTTTCCACACAAAACATGGTAGATCCAACTTTATCAAAAAGGAAAGTTAGATGCAGCTGTTAGCATGGGAGGGGCAGTGATGGGAACCGCTGCCATGATGGTGCTACTTGTGGGAGTTCCTAAGGTAATCGTCTCTCCGATTGCCTAAGGACATTACTATTTTGCCCCACTTGTTGGCACACATGATATGATGATTGTCCACTCCGTCGTTGACATTCTAGGCTTAATTCCATCGCATGCAGTGTTTTTGACAATGTGGCTGGTGCATTGTATGGAATGGTATCCAAGGGTAAGGGACTTGGTCGCCAAAAGAAAACGCAAGTGGCGATTACAATGCTTGGTAACACAACCATTGCCGTCATGACAGCCAAGAATAGTTTGGAAGCGGCTGGTTTTGAAGCCGCCATCTTTCATTCAAATGGTGTCGGAGGTCCTGCGATGGAAGAACGGGCCAAATTAGATCAGTTTATTGGACTTATTGATTATACGACAAACGAGGTTTACGATCCACTCGTTGGGGGAATTCATGATGGAGGCCCCCGATTTGGATGGGTTATTCACCACAGCACATGCACGAATCAGATGAGGGACGAGGGACTATTACGGTTCGTAGCTCGACGCTTCCGGCGATCAGCATGATGTCGCACGAAGTTTAATCCATCATGGATTCAATCAAGTCATATTTGTGAACGGTCATGGATCAAATATCAAGGTGGTAGATCCTGTACTTAGAAAGCTTTGCTATGAGACGGGTAGATTGATCAGCTTTGTGAAACCATACATGGAGCGCTATACTGGAATATTAAAGGGGCTGATGGAAAACCCGCCAGAAGAAACACCCGGTTGGCATGCAAGCGAACTGGAACCCTCATAGGATCTTCCATGGAATGAAGATCTCGTGGTATGGAACGGGCAGAATTTACTAGGCCCATATTCCTGATTTTCTCCCCAAATCGTTTGCTAAAAAGATGGATGCCAGTTATAGAGTCTGAAGGGTATACATATTTTAATTTTCCGATGGATCATCATGAATTTATTGAAAGTGGGGGCATCGGTAACCCACTGCGTGCAATGAAAGAAAAGGGGAGGAAGCTTTTCGGCGCTTGTCCAAACATGTTGCACGGAGCGCTTAGAACTCATGGAAGTTCCCGTGACGGTTCACAATCGAGAATTTGTAGATCGTGTCATGTAATGATTGACAACCGAATACAGTTCACGCAATCAGTGGTAAGAGCGTTTCAGCCGATCGGCGGACATGGTGATCATAAAATTCAGTGCTAAATACACTGCTTCCATGATCCTCTAAAAACTTGCGCTCGGATTCCGAGATACCATCAGGGTTTGGGTCAACGCTATTGGTGAAGCGATTGGCGGGAGTTCGGTCAAGGGGAGGGCAGAATTCCACGGAAAGGGCTCCGTTGTAGTCAATTTCACGGAGGGTTTGAATGATGGTTGGCCAATCTAGGGATCCCATCCCGCAGGCCATGCGGTTGTTGTCAGCCACATGAAAGTTTACCAGCCGATCTCCTGCCTCATGGATCGCGGCGATCGGCTCATTCTCTTCAATGTTCATATGGAAAATATCAAGACAAACTCCGCAGTCAGGTCCTACAGCCTCTGCCAGCGCGAGTGCTTGTGCCCCACGATTGATGAAGTAGGTTTCAAATCGATTAATGGGTTCTATGCCGATTTTAACATTACATTTACGGGCATAGGCGTTAATATCTTGGAGCGCTTCTACACACCATTTCCATTCCAATTCGGGGGTAGAATCTGGAACAAGTTTACCGACGGTGCTCGGAACGACTGAAATGACACTTCCGCCAAGAGAGGACACCATTTTGATACAGTCTTTAACATAGGTAACAGACTGAGCTCTTTGGGTTTCATCTTTTGCCAAGAGGTTTCGGTTTTCTAACATCAGAGTAACACTCCCCCAGCATCGCACGTCATAGTGATCAAGAAGTGTTTTGACCTGAGAGGTATCATATTTGTAGGGTTCCCCTTGAATTTCAAGGGCTGAATAGCCGTAGTTGGCTAAACGCTGAACGGTTAGTTCTAGCGGTTCAGGTTTCATCCAGTTATGAATGGCTAAGTACATATTCTTTATGGTTAACGAGTGAAGAGACGAAAGTATAATATTCTCATTTTGCTGAGCAGAATCTTACATGAGAAACAAAAATAGTATAGAATAAGTTCGCTTTTGATTTAATTCATGCTTTAATCACTCATAGAGTCTTTCATCAGTATGGTGGTTTCGTTGAATAATGAGATAAGGTAGGATATGGACACATGCTTACCAAATACTCCTTTCTGAACTCTTTGATTCTGTTACGAAAATGATTAGCCTTTGCGATTACTGCAACTGCTCAATTCCAAAAATGACATAAAATGAGTGAGAATGGCCGCGATTCTCATGATGAGAAATTGCATTATACCCATATGTGAGCTGATTGAGGTTCATGCTGACGATTTCAATATTTCATCCAATGGATCCTTTTAGATACTCTGTCGCTACTGACCTATAATATCCGTATGATCCATGTTTTAGGGTTCTGACAGCAATAATGTCAAGAGATTCAGCAGATATAAGATGAAATAAGTCGAAAATATCAAGATAAATTAACAATCATTCTCCGACACTCCCGCTTCATACCAATGCCAATAATTTAATAATTGTGTCGGAATATGCAGTGATCATGGATAGTTTGAAGCATTTCAGCAATTTGTGTAAATATGAAAGCATATAGACCTGAATTCGATTATTATAGCACGCATAGGTTTTCCCTGAGTTTTCAATCGGTAACTTCCTTTAGGCTCCCATCGCTCTATCGGTTCGGTCAGAAGCTATCCACTGTTACTCTACTGAGCAACATTGATTTTTTTGGCCATCAGATGAGTTGCATAATTAATAATTAAATCGCAAATATCTGTGTATAGCTATGACGATTCTCAACTAGTTTGAACAAAGATTATATATTTTTTGTACTATATCTAATAAAAGTTTTAGATTCGTAATAAAATGTATCAGCGAAGACATGTAAAGGAAATGATTGATCTCATTTTGAATGACAATGCGATGCGAATCATTGCGGCGACTGGGCCTCGGCAAACCGGGAAAACAACCATTGCAACTCAGGCTTGCGATCAATTGAATCAATTAGGTTTTTTGACATGGTACATCCCTTTAGACAACACGGAACATGATATTTCAGAGTATACAACTGGAATGAGGGCTATGAGAGTTGGCAAGAAGCCCGATGCAGAAATGCTGATCAATATCTGGCAAAATGCACGGATTGCCTCTAAGAAATCTGATCATGGGTTGATACTTGTTTTTGATGAAATTCAAACGATTCCTGGCTGGTCTAACCATGTAAAAAGCTTGTGGGACAAAGATCGTAGAGAGGGTTACAAAGTTCGCCCCGTCATTTTAGGATCTGCGGCATGGCGCATGTTAATTGGAATCAATGAGAGCCTTGCAGGGAGATTTATCACGCAAAAAATAACTCACTGGTCCTATCGAGAGATCACCGAATGCTTCCATTTGAGTGTTGATGAATATATATTCTTTGGAGGATATCCAGGTGCATTTTATAGTCGACAATCTGAAAAAAGACAGGACTACTGGCACAACTACATCCAAACTTCCATTATGGCCCCCATTTTCGATCGCGATATCATGGGACTCACTCGGATTCGCAAACCTGTGCTGATGCGTCGATTAATGGATCTTGCACCGAGTTTATCAGGGCAGTTGATTTCATACAATAAGTTGCTCGGTCAACTCCAAGATAAGGGCAACTCTACCACGATAGCCAATTATCTTGACTTGCTTTCGGATGCGGGAATCTTGACCTGCCTGTCAAGATATACTACCCGTCCTCATGTAGGAAAAGCCTCATCTCCAAAATTGAATGTCTTGAATACGGCCCTCATGACCGCTGGATCGGGTCATTCGTTTCCAAGTGTACTCAACCATAATGCAGATTGGGGGCGCATTGTAGAGAGTGCTGTAGGTGCTCATCTGCTTAATTCAAGCAGTTTCACATTGAAAATTCATTATTGGCGAGACGAACCCCATGAGGTAGATTATATAGTCTCTCGTGGGTCTGATCTTCTAGGAATAGAGGTGAAAAGTGGATCATCTACAAAAAAGGGAGGTCTGAATGCATTCAAACGAAAGTTTCCCAAAGCCAAAACTATGATTGTTGGACCAAATGGGATCCCACTCAACGATTTTTTTTCACTCACCGCTGATGAATGGTTGGAAGAAGAGGAATGACTACCAATCTTGATCGTTTAGTTCAACTGATTAATCCTAATGACCTAGTAGTCAATGATCAACAGTCACATCCATTAGACTACTTTTCCTCTGAGCACGGTTATGTGGTTCTGGGTGAACCCGGAATGGGAAAAACGACTGAATTTAGGAAGCAGGCGGACCGAGTTCATGGATTGTGCATACCCGTGAAACGATTTATTCAGCGAGATCCACAAAATCATCCCGAATGGAAAAATAAAACCCTCTTTCTTGATGGACTTGATGAAGCACGAATTGGTTCAGGGAATCCTAATGATGTGATTCACAAAGTTGTGTCACAACTGGAAGATTTGTCAATTCCCAAATTCCGCATCTCATGCCGAACGAGTGGTTGGATGGGACTGATTGATATAGATGAATTAGCATCTCTATTCAATGATCAACCAATTCCGATATTCCAGCTACTACCACTTAGTCACAAAGACATTAGACGACTATTATTGAATCATGGTAGATATCCCGATCAGTTTTTTCAACTTGCGTTGCAACATGGACTAGAACCCTTTCTGAAAAACCCACTATTACTGAACCTATTACTCCAGTCTTCAACACTGGATCAATGGCATCAACGCCCAGCAACAATTTTCAAGACTGCCTGCAATCAACTCGTAAAAGAGCACAATCCTATATATGATGTATCTCATTGTTCTACCCTCTCCCTACCCGATCATGATACGGTCTTAAAGGGTGCTGGTAAGCTCTGTGCCCTTTTGTTAATTGCTAACAAGACTGGTTGGTCTGCGAGTGTAGATGAGAATTCAGATATTCTCTCACTACGAGATGTTAATGACTCTGATGAATTCATTCTACGAATCGCGTTGAGCTCATCTCTCTTTGTAGGGACTCCAGAATGTCGCACTCCAACCCATCGGCTTCTGTCAGAATTTTTAGGAGCCCTTTATCTTCACAAAAAAATTCAGGATGGAGTCAGCGTTCAGCGTATTTTTTCTCTTATCCTGAATCCCGATGGAATCCCTTTTGCTGATCTAAGAGGTCTTGTAGCCTGGCTAGCTGCACTAAATCAAAACGCCAGAGGGGTACTCATTCGTGCGGATCCAATAGCCGTGGCATTCTACGGTGATGTAAGCAATTTCAGTAGAGGAGAGCGCATGCAGTTACTTGAGAATCTTGAGAAAAGTATTGATCTTGAATCTCCAAATGTCTCCTTGGCTTCCTTGGGGGCATTAGCAGGCGATCATGGCATGCAGATCATCAGGGAGTTGAATCTTTCATCTGAACGCTCTAATAATAGGCAGACAATGATCAGTATTCTGCTTCAGGGTGTCATTCATCTGAATTCTCACCTTAACTATGATGAATTATCGGTTTCTGACGATCGTGTCCAAGAAAATGTAAAATATCTTCAAAAGATAATTTATGATTCAAGTTGGAACCAACATATACGCAGTAAAGCCATCACCGCACTGAGTCAGCTACTCCCAATGACGACAGAGCGTCCTTCAATTCTTATAAAACTCCTCCAAGATATAGAAGAAAATAGTTTGTCGGATGACGAAGGATACCTATATGGAACGTTACTTCAGACTTTGTATCCTGATGGAATATCGCCTAAGGAAATATGGAATCATCTCTTCAAGTTGCATCCGAATCTAGTTCAACCCTTCTTTTTTCAATTGTTGGATAGGACCGAAGAATCTCATGTTCAAGCATTGATCCATTCGCTTTGTTCTCAGGCCTCCGATGTGGTTCTAATGTTATGTGAATCTCATCTTGGAGATGGGATTATCAAACTTTTGACTCTAGGGTTGAATTTGCGCGGACATCAACTGGATATTGACGAGCTTTATCAATGGTTTGAACTTGTTGAATTGGATGAGCTTACTTTTCAATTCGTACCCAGATGTAGTTCCGATCAGAAGTATTACCAGCAGGATCGTACGTCTACTGAACATATTTTTCACTGGCTGAATGAGCATCAAAACATTCAATTTAGTCTCATAGAACATGATCTAAAACTGCATGAATCAGAAATTGGATCAGACGAGACAATCGGGTTGAAATTCATCGGCCCAAACCCTCCAAAAGGTTTCCGTTCAAAGTGTCTTATTCGCGCAACAGAACTCTGTAAGACAGCACCCATCATAGCTGAAAGATTTGCAAAATGGTCTACCGAGATCTATCAAGGATGGGGAGAGCCTCTAAAGGATGATGTTATCAAGGAGGCAGTGTCACCTTATCCAATTCTCCTTGAATGGAATAAATGTAGGCTTATTGAAAAAACACAGCACCAACAAAGAGAAACTGAATGGAAACAACAACAAGCGACCAAACAAGCGGAGATTCGCGAAAAGAGGCATACAGAACTTGATTATCTACGAGAACAAATAGATAAATTATCCAAAGGAAACTTGATACCATATTTGATGGACGAGCTCGCTCGTGTATATTTCTCAAAAACAGATCATCCAAGACATTCCTTAGAAAACTATTTCAATGGCGATCAAGACCTTGTTGAAGCCACACTTGATGGGTTTCGTAGCTATTTAATGCGGGATGATCTACCAGATCTTGATCAGATTGCCAACCTCCATGAGAACCATCGGTGGTCGTATTTTGCCCGACCCTACTTAGCAGGAATACAAGAGAAAGAAGCTGAAACAGGCCAAGTGCTGAATCACTTAGATGATCATGGACTTCGTAGACTCCTAGGATTTCACTTCGTGACTGATGTTCCCCAATTCAATAGTAATACTAATCCCAGTCCATCTCTAACATGGTTTAATGAAGTATTAACAGAGCATCCAGAAGCTTTAGCCGACTGCCTTGTCGCCATTCATCGGGCCTCTGTACGGGCTAAACTACTCCCGAATCAGCATATGTATGAGATGGTGTATAATCCTAAATACTTCACTGCTGCACGGTTAGCAGTAAGTAAAATGTTTTCCGTCTTCCCTACCCGATGTAGTGGAGATCAGATAGACTCTCTGCGAGTCGTTCTCTGGAGTACGATATTAAATGATTCCATGTCAAACGATGATATATGGAAGATTGCCTCCGAACGCTTACAACGCTCAAAAATTGATCTACATCAAAGGGCCATTTGGCTAAGTACGGGATTGGTAGTGTCCAAAGATGATTGTCTATCATTATTGATTGATTTTCTTTCACATGGGCAAGAGACTCGGATCTATCATGTCTATGATTTCTTGATTACACGTGGTCGCCGAGAGTTCATCATTAAAGATTTTACGCAATGGAATTCCAATGAATTATCATCACTCATCCAAGCCATAGGAAAACATGGAGAGAATATTTCTTTGAATGAAGGCCCTTATTTGATAGGTGATCAGCGTTCCTATCGCTTGAAAATATCCCCCCTCACGCCATGGATTGATGCACTTAGTCAACGCGAAGATGATCAAGCCGCAGATATAATTGAAGATTTACTGACTGATCCTAACTTAAAAGCTTGGAAACATGAGATTAGGCGAGCACAGCGAATACAAGCACTTAACAGTCGAAAGGGAAAACACCGAGAACCCACTATTGGACAGATTCAACAAACACTGCAAAATGGCCCTCCTGCAAGTGCTGCGGACCTTTTGGCCGTGATAACTCAAGTTCTTGATGATTTATCTGACCGTATTCGTAATGGACAGACCAATGACTGGCGCCAGTATTGGAATTGGGATTTTCACACAAATAAACCCACCTCTCCAAAGCATGAAAATGATTGCCGAGATAGACTACTTTCAGATCTTCAACAAATCCTTCAGCAAAAAGATATTGATGCTCAGCCAGAAGGGGTCTACGCTGAAGAGAAGAGATCGGACATTCGCATTTCTTATCGATCTGATTTCTCTATACCCATTGAGATTAAGAAAAATTCACACCGGAAGATTTGGCATGGAATCAGTGAACAGCTGATTCCAAAATATATCCGTGATCCCAATTGTGGAGGCTATGGAATTTATCTAGTTTTATGGTTTGGTGCTGGCCAAAACTATATGAAAATGCTTTCACCAGATGGGGGAGTCCCAAAAAAACCCGAAGATCTCAAATCAATGTTGCTTAAACAGCTTGCCCCTGAATACACCAATAGGATTGATGTGGTGGTCATTGATGTGAGCCTTGCGGGTAAATATTCCATGGTTGAAAATCATAATTAAATTATGAATGGCTCATGCGAATTCCGTTGTGTTGCAGAAAATCATTTATTGATCCGCAACTACATTCATGTGGTAGTAATGCATGCTTAGGTTTGGGATCAATTGCTTGGCTACTTGTACCCCCCCCCTTAATCGCTGGCTTACGCATATTCATCAAGCAACCATGTGTGGAAGGAGGGAATGGGGATCCCATAACGCCCACGTTTTTGGTGATCAATAATTCCTTGGTCAAGTGCTCGCGTGAACAGATTATCCGCATCCTCTTCATTCAGCCCACTCTGCTTTATGCCGTCTATGATGACGGTACGAGTAGTGGTGCCATCTATTGGAACATCCTTAATAGCTCTTGTAAGTGTTACGCGCAGCTCTTCGTCAATATCATGTGCTCGCCTCTCATAATACTCTATCTGCTCAGCACGACCTTGTTGAAGCACAATATCAAGTCCTTTATCCGTTGATGTCTGGTGAGATGCAAGGTAGTTCGCCGCTGGATCTGCATAAGAAACGATGTGTTGAGACCACCCGTGCGTTTGACCAGCGATGGTCTCAATCCATTTAGGTGGAGGAGGATTGACACCCCCCTTGTCAACGAGAAAATCTCGGATAACATCACAGGTTGATTCATAGCTCAAAGATCCAAGAGGCACCCTACACTTACTCACAAACCGCGAAATTCCTAATGAGCCGTAAGCGGTCTCGGATGTCCCCAACCCCGCAGTAAGTAGTATAACGGGTTTCCCCAATTTACCATTGTGAATCATTTCTAAGGTGGATGATGCTACGGTATGCCTCTCCGAATCATCTGGAATTTTATACAATCTTTGGGCTTCGTCAAGCACTAAGATCAGACCGGTTTCAGGTGCCAAACGTTTGAGTATTTTTTGGGGAGTTGCATGTCCCGCTACATGTCCAACCACCTGACCCTCAATAAATGTCACCCCGGCCTTTAATGCAAACTCACTATTGAGAAAGTAAGCCTCCCCTAATGACTGTGCCATTGAGGCGGGGGTGTATAAATCTTCTATTGCGATCTCCGCAACCTCCCAACCGTTTGACTTTGCCTGAGTAGTCAGCACATCAAGTAGGGCAGTCTTGCCCGCACCCGGTGCTCCTTGAATCAAAAAGGTTGTCCCTTTATTCTATCTCGAAAGAGTTCAAGAGCACGGTTGAAGGTATCAATGATCTCATTACGCCCATGAAAATACTCGCCAGGTCCACGATCAATAAAGAAATCTGAGCTCATGAGAAAATTATGTAAGGACGGGTAACGATGACATAATCAACCCGCAACCAATTTATTGGTTCAAAGAAACTGGGAGACATAACCCCCATGAGCGATGCAAACTTGGTATACATGGTAGCTATTTAAATGGATCCATCATTACAATGGGAGGCGTTTGCAACACCTCAATGATCTAATCCTTTATTGCATAAGGAATGACGCATTTTACAGAATTGAGTGATGGATGGATGGAAGTTGATCCAATCTTGGAAATATGAATGAACCCTATACGTACACGGGCCTATTTGTCCATAGTGGAACTAGACCTTGAAACCACAGCTAGTGCATTCATGTGGAATTGTCATGTCAGTAAGTTATTTCTTCGCAGGCTCTTAAGAAAGGATGCCTTGAATGACATCTCCCGCGACATCAGTGAGACGGATGTCATGCCCACTAAATCAGCAGGTTAAATACTCATGCTCTATTCCTAAGAGGTGCAATATGGTAGTATGGAGGTCATGGATTGAAGTGCTCTTATCAATGACACGGTAACCGTATTCGTCAGTTGCACCGTAGACTGTCCCTCCTTTGACTCCTGCACCTGCACGTCAGATACTGAATACAGACGGGTTGTGGTGTCTGCCGTTCGTACCCTGAGCGAAAGGCGTTCATCCGAATTCTCCCGCCCAAATGACACGCGTATCCTCCAATAAACCACGTCCTTTAAGTCTCTAATTAAACCCCCAATGGTCTATCAACCGCGTGAGCATTGAGTTCATGCCCTTCCTTGAGGTTTGAATGCTGATCCCAACGATCAGCCCCAACATTGGGACATGTCAGTTCAATGAAACGAACCCCCCGCTCAACCAGCCTCCGAGCCAATAGACATTGGGTCCATTAATCCGGATATTTGGATCTTCAGACTCCATGACGTATAATTTATTTATCAGATCTGTTTCTCCCGACAGATCTGTTAGCTCTGGCACTGAAGCCTGCATTCAATAAGCCAATTCGTAATTGGGATTGTAGAGTCTATGTGATCATAATGACCAATGCGTCCAAGCAAATCTGATCGGTTTGACTCATGAGGTTGCGGTTTCGACGCTGTAAATCTGAGGTCAGTCTATGAGGCTCAATATTGGGTAATGGCATGTCTCGGCCGCGAAAAATGGGGCCTTGGAATGTAGTAGGCAAAAATCCGCTATTAAAATTGCCCAATCCACTAGGAGGAATCAGCCCTTCATCAATAACGACATAGCCCGGCAAGTCTTGATTTTCGCTACCTAATCCATAGTTAATCCATGCCCCCATGGACGGTGGGGGGTTGTTTCAAATCTTGTTGAAACTTCCATTTTGCGGCTGGTAGGTATAGCGT
>JAPOTS010000073.1 GCA_026709065.1 Bacteroidota bacterium | reverse complement strand
ACAGTTCGTCAATCAACTCAGTGGTTCTATATTGGTTCAAAATCAATGGTGCCTAGTGATTTCACATCATCTCGTTAGATTAACAATTCTCATATTATTGGTGATTCAGAATTCTTTCTATTCATTACTACGATAGGCTTCAAAGTTAGGTTATTCAGGAGCGAGGGAATCGGTGGATCGTTACAGGCGCAGATATGCGTGGAAAAAAGAAGCGGGCGAAGGATCGCCATCTGTAGCGGAGAATCCGTGGTGGATGAGTAAACATGTTCAGTGTTCGTTGGTGTTTTATCGTTCAAGACTGAACCAACCTTGACCTTTATCCTTACCCTTGTTCTTCACTTCTGACTTATCATCATTTGTTGATTGAGGTAGCAATGCCTGACCGGCCTAGAGGAATTGCTAGGGATGTCTGATTAATATCTTAGCTTTTGCCTTTCGCATATTCATCCACCAGCCATGTGTGGAATGAGGGAATGGGAATTCCATAGTCTCCGTCTTTTCGCTGATCAATTATTCCTTGTTCAAGTGCTTGGTTAAAGAGTTTACCTGCTTCTTTTTTAGTCAAACCACCCTGCCTAAGACCGTTTATGATGATGGTACGAGTGGTGGTGCTATCTACTGGAACATCCATAACAGCTCTAGCAAGTGCTTCGCGTAACTCTTTGTCAATATCATGTGCACGTTTCTCATAATACATCTCCCGATATTTTGCTCCCTCTTCAAGTACAAGCTCCAGCCCTTCATCTGACATGAAGCGATTGTTTGATTCAAAATGTTTCAAGGCTGGCTTAATATAGGAGATGATGTGTTGGGGCCACCCATGCGCTTGTTCCGCGATGGACTGAATCCAGGTATGAGGATCTCCCTTTGCTCTCCCCTCTTCAATGAGCCAGTCACGGATCACGGCGCACTCTGATTTCTTATCCAGCCTCCCAAGTTGCACAGTACAATCACCATCAAACCGCGAAATTCCAAACGTTCTAAAGCCAGACTCGGTCGTCCCAAGTCCACCTGCAAGGAGCATGATTGGCCGTCCCAAGTCCCCATTGTGGATCTCTTTGAGAACACTTGTGGTAACGCCCTTCATCTCAGATGGCACCACATCAGGCATACCCAAAGTCTGTGCCTCATCCAAGATCAAAAGAAGGGGCTTCTTCTGTCCTCGCAAAATGTCAGAGATGGTATGTGCGGCAGTCTTAATATTAATGTTGAGACTACCATGTCCGACATGATCAACACCAGCCTCCGCACTAAAACTAGTGATTTGACGACCACTCTTGTCCAGACGGCGGAGTAACTCATCAGGGCTCCACAGAGTATTGGTGTTGATGAGTATGGGCTTCCATCCGTTTTTCTTCGCGTGCTTTGATAGCACATCAAGTAAGGCCGTCTTTCCAGCTCCAGGAGCTCCCTGAATTAAAAAGGTGGTACCCCTTTTCTTATCTTGATAGCGTTTAAGTTTACTGTTGAATGTATTAATGATCTCTTTCCGACCATGAAAGTATTCGGCAGGTCCACGATCCTCAATCATATCTGAGCTCATTAGAATGAATCTGTAGTTAAGGTTGCTCTAATCAACTCCGTAGGACTGTATTGGTTCACAATCAATGGTGCTTGATGATTTCACATTATCTCGTTAGATTAACAATTCTCATATTATTGCTGATTCAGAAGTCTTTCTATTCATTACTACGAACAGGCTTCAAAGTTAGGTTATTCAGGAGCGAGGGAATCGGTGGATCGTTGCAGGCGCATATATGCGTGGAAAAAAGAAGCGGGCGAGGGATCGCCATCTGTAGCGGAGAATCCGTGGTGGATGAGTAAACATGTTCAGTGTTCGTTGGTGTTTTATCGTTCAAGACTGAACCAACCTTGACCTTTATCCTTACCCTTGTTCTTCACTTCTGACTTATCATCATTTGTTGATTGAGGTAGCAATGCCTGACCGGCCTAGAGGAATTGCTAGGGATGTCTGATTAATATCTTAGCTTTTGCCTTTCGCATATTCATCCACCAGCCATGTGTGGAAGGATGGTATGGGAATCCCATAACGCCCCCCTTTCCGCTGATCAATTATTCCTTGTTCAAGTGCTTGGTTAAAGAGTTTGCCTGCCTCTTTTTTAGTCAAGCCACTCTTCTTTAGGCTGGAAGTAATGGCGGGTTTTGTCGTAGTTTTATCTGTTGGGACATCCATGACGGCTCTTGCTAAGGCTTGGCGGTGGTCTTCGTCAATATCATGAGCGCGTGTCTCATAATACATTTCCCGATATTCTGCGCCCTTCTCAAGTACAAACTTCAGCCCTTCATCTGTCATGAAGCGGTTGTTTGATTCAAGATATTTCAAGGCAGGCTTAATATAGGAGATGATGTGCTGGGGCCACCCATGCGCTTGTTCCGAGATGGACTGAATCCAGGCCTGAGGATCTCCCTTTGCTCTCCCATCTTCAATGAGCCAGTCTCGGATCACGGCGCACTCTGATTTTTTGTCCAGCCTCCCAAGTCGTACAATACAATCAACACCAAACCGCGAAATCCCCAATGAGCCATAGGCAACGTCGGTCGTCCCTAGCCCCGCAGTAAGTAGCATAACGGGTTTCCCTAAATCACCATTGTGGATCTCTTTGAGAACACTTGTCACGATACCCTTCATCTCTGGAGGTACAACATCCTTCAAACCCAAGGCTTGAGCCTCATCCAAGATCAAAAGAAGGGGCTTCTTCTGTCCTCGCAAAATGTCAGAGATGGTATGTGCGGCAGTCTTAATATTAATGTTGAGACTACCATGTCCGACATGATCAACACCAGCCTCCGCACTAAAACTAGTGATTTGACGACCACTCTTGTCCAGACGGCGGAGTAACTCATCAGGGCTCCACAGGGTATTGGTGTTGATGAGTATGGGCTTCCATCCGTTTTTCTTCGCGTTCTTTGAGAGCACATCAAGTAAGGCCGTCTTTCCAGCTCCAGGAGCTCCCTGTATTAAAAAGGTGGTACCCCTTTGTTTATCTTGATAGCGTTTAAGTTTGCTGTTGAAAGTATTAATGATCTCTGTCCGCCCATGAAAGTATTCGGCAGGTCCACGATCCTCAATCATATCTGAGCTCATTAGAATGAATCTGTAGTTAAGGTTGCTCTAATCAACTCCGTAGGACTGTATTGGTTCACAATCAATGGTGCTTGATGATTTCACATTATCTCGTTAGATTAACAATTCTCATATTATTGCTGATTCAGAAGTCTTTCTATTCATTACTACGAACAGGCTTCAAAGTTAGGTTATTCAGGAGCGAGGGAATCGGTGGATCGTTGCAGGCGCATATATGCGTGGAAAAAAGAAGCGGGCGAGGGATCGCCATCTGTAGCGGAGAATCCGTGGTGGATGAGTAAACATGTTCAGTGTTCGTTGGTGTTTTATCGTTCAAGACTGAACCAACCTTGACCTTTATCCTTACCCTTGTTCTTCACTTCTGACTTATCATCATTTGTTGATTGAGGTAGCAATGCCTGACCGGCCTAGAGGAATTGCTAGGGATGTCTGATTAATATCTTAGCTTTTGCCTTTCGCATATTCATCCACTAGCCATGTGTGGAATGAGGGGATGGGAATTCCATAGTCTCCGTCTTTTCGCTCATCAATGATTCCTTGATCAAGTGCTCTATTGAAGAGTTCTTCGGCCACTTCTTGGGAGTACTCCTCTTGGAGTGCAGACACGATGTCATCGCGTAGAATGGTATCTCCTAATGGAACACTACTGAAGATTTTTGCGAGAGCTTCACGTTTGGTTTTGTCAACGCCTTTCACGCGTTTTTGGTAATACTCCTCACGATATTTTGCTCCCTCTTCAAGTACAAGCTCCAGCCCTTCATCTGACATGAAGCGATTGTTTGATTCAATATATTTCAAGGCAGGCTTAATATAGGAGATGATGTGTTGGGGCCACCCATGCGCTTGTTCTGCGATGGACTGAATCCAGGTATGAGGATCTCCCTTTGCTCTCCCCTCTTCGATGAGCCAGTCACGGATCACGGCGCACTCTGATTTCTTATCCAGCCTCCAAAGTTGGATAGTACAATCACCACCAAACCGCGAAATCGCAAACGTTTCAAAGCCAGACTCGGTCGTCCCAAGTCCACCTGCAAGGAGCATGATTGGTCTTTCCAAGTCCCCATTGTGGATCTCTTTGAGAACACTTATGGTAACGCACTTCATCTCAGATGGCACCACATCAGGCATACCCAAAGTCTGTGCCTCATCCAAGATCAAAAGAAGGGGTTTCTTCTGTCCTCGCAAAATGTAAGAGATGGTATGTGCGGCAGTCTTAATATTAATGTTGAGACTACCATGTCCGACATGATCAACACCAGCCTCCGCACTAAAACTAGTGATTTGACGACCACTCTTGTCCAGACGGCGGAGTAACTCATCAGGGCTCCACAGGGTATTGGTGTTGATGAGTATGGGCTTCCATCCGTTTTTCTTCGCGTGCTTTGATAGCACATCAAGCAAGGCCGTCTTTCCAGCACTAGGAGCTCCTTGAATCATAAAGGTGGTACCATCCTTGTGGGCCTTGTGGTCATCAAGCACGATGTTGAAATTATCTATAATCTCTTCGCGTCCATGAAAAAAAGGGGATGGGCCTCGATCCCGCGGACGAAGGGGCAGGCGATTGGAGTCTTTTCGTTTTGCGGTCATGATTATCTGTGCTGTTGTGTAACTCAACTTAGTTAACTCAACAAGCCAACATCGATTCACAATAAATGGAATCAAAGAATGTGTACCATGCGTGAGACTCTCAATCCGTTTAGTATGCGATGGACATATGGATTATCCATGTCTATCCTAATAGACGATCATGTTTATCGTGCTAGAACCGAAATTGATACAATTTTTGAAACTTGATTATATGAATTACGGGGTTGATCAAACTTGACTATTACCATGTATGTGCTAATAAATGTCTGGACTCCCATATACTGGGTACTTCTGTAATTTCTCTAACGAAAATAAATCTTCCCTAACAGTGCAAAAATGAGACGAAAACCTCTGATTCTATCACCATTTGTGTACGATGCATAAGCCTCAATTCCCATCCCCTCCATGCATTCATGACTCGTGGAAAAGTATGAGAAGGGAGTTGGTGCGGAGGATCAAGCATGGGGCGCTGATTGCTTACATATCCAGCTATGAAGTGGAGTCCCTGGTGTAAGAGATCCTTGACCACCGATGTCCATTGTTAAGATACGCAACCCTGTAATTGAATGATTTTGGCTGGGTGAACTAAGCCAAAATGCACCTAAATCAGTTGGGACACTCATGTATATATTAATTCCCAAAATAAAGGTACTTCAATAGTATTGAAGAAGTAGGAATCAAGTGAGAAACTTCGTACAAGAACTCTGAAATAACTTGGAATTTCTCATCATTAAAATTGAAAGCGCCCCCTATCTGAACGGAAGTCTATTCTTGACTCATCGCGCTGTTCACTCGGATTGTAGATATTGAGATAGAACAATTTCGTCCTTCTGCTGTGCTTCAGAATCGCTTAATATTTCAGCCAAATAAACATTGAGCTTGGCATTTTCAATGATAGAGACGATCTTGGCAGGATCAACCTCTCGTTCAATCTCCTTCTTCAAGGTTTGGATCGTAAATTTAGGAATGACTCCATAGTTCAAGGTAGTGATCGCATGCATTAAAAGTTGTTTGTCCTCATCGGTTAAGTCCTCACTCAGATTTTTGGACAAAGCTTTGAGTCTGCGAAAAATGTAATCCTCATTTGATCTCCCCCTTTTTGGTGGAGTAGCATGAGAGTCTATAAACATTAACGAGTGATATCCTTCCTGATTGATCTTTAACAGCTGATAATAAATGTCAGAGGGAGGAATCACATGTGGAGTATCTCGTTCGCATTCAAAGTATTTGATAGCCTCTAAAAAACTTAAATCATGCGTATCGCTTCCATTGGTCATCAGAAATTTTTTTAATGCTCCTCTTCTAAAAAACGTAATGAGACCATTTGACTGCGCGCTATAATGATGACCACTCCTAGCTTTTCGGGGCAATTCTTGAATCTTTTTCAATAAATCTGGATCATGATCTCTAATATCCTGAAGGATCCTGATGTATTTAAGATCAGATTCATGCCCTTCATCTATGCCTTCATAATTTCTTTTGTCTTCAAGTTGGTCCAGAAGATTGTCACCAAACAGTTTCCACCCGCTAGGGGACTCATCACTGGTCAGATACTTTGAATCTTCGCCTAAAGTCTCATGGAATGCCTGAATTTTTGACTTGATGTTGTCTTTCAATCCAAGATGCTCATCTGTCTTGGAGGTGGGAAAGAAATTGTACACAAACAAGTCGGAGTGATGCGTTCCCAGACGATTAATGCGCCCAACTCTCTGCATCACTTTAATAGGATTCCAGGGAAGATCATAGTTGATCACTATGTTTGATCTGTGGAGATTTGTCCCCTCGGAAAGAACGTCAGTTGTGATCAAGATCCTTATGTCATTGAGAGTTGTATTGTTTTTTGGATCAAAATTCTTACTGATCAATTCGCGAGAAAGTTTGATGGAAACGTTCTTATGTTTATGCCTGCCACCTTCACTGGAGTAAAGCATCACATTGTCTCCAAATTTTTCTTCAAGATGATGGTATAGATAATCCCCAGTTTCTTTGGATTCTGAAAAGATCAACAATTGATTTTTGGATAAAAGATCATCATCTTCAAGTTGGAAGATGAAATGATCTAGTTTGGGATCAATCTCAATTCCATCCCATAAGGATTGAATCTTTTTGAGCAGGTTGAGATCTGAATGTAGATGATCAGAGAGCTTCTTTTTGAAATCTTTTGAATCGTATTTCGTGACTCTTGGGGTGCCCCGCTTGTCAAGCAAATTTAGTAACTCATCCTCATTGTCATTATCAAGATATTCTATAATGTTCACCCCCTTACCAATATAGACCGAACCATTCTGATACATTTGAATGAATGTTTCATATGAACGGATAAAGCGGTTGACTGTCTTCTTGAAGGCGTAAAAGCTACTCTCAAGTCGTTTTACTAAAATGGCCTTCATAAACCCTCCGATATTCAGTTGCGATTGTTTTTCAAATTCACTCGGAGCCTCTTTCAAATATAACATTGGAGTATACCTGGAGTACATGACTTTTTTCAGAGAAAGAATTGTCTGGCGAAATACCTGATCCACACGACTGTCAAATTCATAGACCACCTTTTTAGGATCACCTAATACGGGAAATGGCTGGCTTTCCAAATCTTCGGGGAAAAACTTTTGAATCTCATTTCTCGTGCGTCGAACCATGAGATGTCTCAGAAGCGTATCGCGTAAATTTTGGTACGTATTTGCTAGGGCCAAATGATATTCATCCGTGCCTTCGGGGTGCTCTGAAAGATCTTTCCGTAATCTGGAAAAATATTCTTCAAGGTTTGAGATTCCAGGAATTGTGCTTTTTCGTGGTACTTGAAAAAGCTTGATCTGGCTATATACATCATCAATACGGTTGTTCAGAGGTGTAGCTGACACTAAGATCACTTTATTTCCCCAACAGATTTGATGAAGTTTTTCATAGCTCTGCGTATCTTCATTTCGGAATCGGTGTGCCTCATCAACAAATACGTAATTGTAACGGGTACCTTTATCTACGATGTGATCGAGTTTCCCATGCGACACAACTGTGGCACTTCTCACGCCAAAATCCATGAATGTATCTTCCCAGTATTCTTTAAGAACTGGTGGACATACCACCAATTTTTTACCGCCCAACTCTCTGGCTAACAGTGCGGATACATAGGTTTTTCCAAGCCCCACAACATCCGACAGGAACACCCCGTTGTACGCGTCAAGAATTTTCAATGCAGTTGATACGGCTTGGACTTGATAATTTAGCTTACGGAAACCATCAGGTAAATATGCATCTTCTGCAATCTCGCCTACATCAAGGTCATCTCCAAACCAT
This sequence comes from Bacteroidota bacterium, assembly GCA_026709065.1. GTDB lineage: Bacteria > Bacteroidota > Rhodothermia > Rhodothermales > Bin80 > Bin80. The sequence continues at coordinate 3,323 of JAPOTS010000073.1, read as the reverse complement.
TCATAAAGCACCTTGAGAAAGATTTCATAGGGAGTGATGGAAGGATTCATCCATGTTTTCTCTCGGATGGTATCTACATAGTCTTCGGTAATATCAATGGATTTCTCCCATAAATCTTCAAATTTATCAAGTGCAAATTTCACATCAGAATGATTTTTCAATTCGACATTAAACTCTAAATTGTCACGCAATCCTGATGCCGAAAAATTACTTGAACCAGTGATGACACGACCGTAATCTCGATCATCCTCATTGAATCTGCTTATGTATACCTTGGAATGGATAGTTGCATGAGGATAAGCTCTAAACTCAAGCTTCCCATCGGATATCAACTCTAAAAAAATCTTGATTCCATCTTCAATCCTGAGACTATCCCCCGATGTTTCCATCTCTTTGATCGTCTGCTCCTTAAATTTATCCCTTATTTGTTTTGAAGAGTTGAAATTTAACTTTGGAGCTTGTGCCATTCCAATCAATTCATACGTTTTTTGGTCAACATTTAGTCCGACTAATATTCTGATCTTACTTACGGATTCCAAAGATTCATGAATTTGGAAAAACCCACTGGTTCTAAAGTAACCTACAAGGACATCAAAATACTTGGTGTCTTTGATCAAAACCTTGAATCGATCAAGCAAGGTTTTATTGCCCTCATTGGTGATGAAGGTTAAATCAGAGTATTGAGCCATAATCTATGTTTTGAATTTCCCAAATATACAAATACTTGCGTATTACGAACGTTGTGAGACATGTCAATCAGTAGCCTCGCTTTTGCCGTTCTTCATATGGCACATACTGTCGCTCCACCAGTGTTCCCGACAGAGCTCTTGATACAATTTTCTTTAACATATCAATATTGGTTACCTGCCGTTTTGCCATCTCCTCATCATTATTGATTAAGTTATCAGCCATTTGAAGAAGGGATCTGTCATTGAGAGATGCGGCTAGAGTAATTGCATCATACATAGTGTAGAACTTGGAATTTACGATATACTTCTCAGCTACCTGTCGCATCCGTTGATGCTCGGATGAACTGAATGAGCTCAACCCCCAATAATCCACCATCATGCGGAGTGTGTAGATACAACTTCCTATACTATAACGTGAAGTTCCTTCTGGTGGTTCTTCAACATAGCTGAGAATAGGATCAAATGCCACGCGTCCAAAATCAACCATTTCATCTCCGGTCTGACACCAAGGCAATAATGCTGGAATAGTAGCAGGATCTCGTAGATCATAGACCTCACCCATAAGGAATAGAAGTGCTTCACCCTGCCCTTCAAGTTTGTACAATGGAAAGTCTTCACCTTTTTCTATTCTGATAGATTGGATGCGCCTATTTTCGTTTATGAGTGCTTGTACAAGTGCAGATTTAATAGCTGGAGTATGCTGATCCTCCGGGAGTCTCATATAATCTTCCAAACCTTCAAATGCAACTCGAAAATCTGGACTGGTGAGCTTCTGAATTACTTTGTCAGGAGTAACTTGATCTAGTTTCTGTGCATGAATGGTCCACACTGAAAAAAAACATAAAATACATGGAATGATAATTTTTTTATTCATGGATTTGATTAATTTATTTGTATATGGAGATGACAATCTGGGTATGTTCCCCACTTTGTATGGCGGAATCCAAGCGATTTTGCTATATTTGCCAAGTCATCAAAAAGTTTTCTATCACATCCTGTACGAATATCAACCGCTGTTCCATGCATGTGTTGACTATTAATCTCTCCACCGACTGAACGATTTCCTACAGGACATTAATAGCCTAATATGAGTTGTATAAATGCCTTACGAGCGTTGTTTCCAATACTCATTGCCATTGTCCAACCTCCAATAAATTCATTCCACAAAAATATTTGGATTGAACCAATAGATTGGAAATCATAACCATGAGGAGTATAGCCTGCATAAACTCTTGGTTTCGAGATAAAATCACAGACGAATTCAGTCCATAGATGTGAATTCATGCAAAAGAAGAAAGGGTGTCCAACTTCATAGGGTAAGTTAACCGCATAACAAATCAAATGCTTTACATTCAATCAGTAGCCTCGCTTTTGCCGTTCTTCATATGGCACATACTGTCGCTCCACCAGTGTTCCCGACAGAGCTCTTGATACAATTTTCTTTAACATATCAATATTGGTTACCTGCCGTTTTGCCATCTCCTCATCATTATTGATTAAGTTATCAGCCATTTGAAGAAGGGATCTGTCATTGAGAGATGCGGCTAGAGTAATTGCATCATACATAGTGTAGAACTTGGAATTTACGATATACTTCTCAGCTACCTGTCGCATCCGTTGATGCTCGGATGAACTGAATGAGCTCAACCCCCAATAATCCACCATCATGCGGAGTGTGTAGATACAACTTCCTATACTATAACGTGAAGTTCCTTCTGGTGGTTCTTCAACATAGCTGAGAATAGGATCAAATGCCACCCGTCCAAAATCAATCATCTTATTTCCTGTCTGACACCAAGGTAACAATGCTGGAATAGCAGTAGGATCTCGTAGATCATAGACCTCATCCATTAACATAAGAGAACCTTCGGCATCCCCCTCACTTTCGTACACAGGCATGTCTTCCCCTCTTTGTGAGATAATAGATCGGACTCTCTCATTTTCGTTTATGAGTGCTTGTATAAGTGCAGATTTTACGGCTGGAATGCGCTGATCCTCCGAGAGCCGCATATAGTCGACCGAACCTTCAAATGCAATTCTATAATCTACATTGGTGAGTTTCTCAATGATTTCATCTATAGTGACAGGATCAGTCCTCTGAGCGTGGACTGTCCAAACTGAAAAAAGACAGAGAAAAAATAGAATGATGATCTTATGATGCATTGATTTGGTGTTTATTTGTTCTCAATATGGAGGTGACAATCAGGATATCTCCCCCACTCTGTATGTTGGAATCCAAGCAATCTTGCTTTGTTTGCCAATATATTAAAAAGTTTTCTATCACATCCTGTACGAATATCAACCGCAGTTCCATGCATGTGGCGACTATTAATATTTCCACCGACTGCGCGATTTCCTACAGGACATTAATAGCCTAATATGAGTTGTATACATGCCTTAAGAGCGTTGTTTCCAATACTCATTGCCATTGTCCAACCTCCAATAAATTCATTCCACAAAAATATTTGGGTTGAACCAATAGATTGGAAATCATAACCATGAGGAGTATAGCCTATATCTTTGAATTCGTCAATAAGATCTGAGAAGAATACTCCTCGGTGTTAACTATGCCACTAGACCTGCCCTGTTATCAATTTTTTAATTTGACAATTAAACATTTATTGCGTATTATTG
>JAPOTS010000129.1 GCA_026709065.1 Bacteroidota bacterium | reverse complement strand
ACTGGCATGAAACCATGGAAAATCCCACGCTCTCCGATGCAATCTTGGATCGACTCGTGAACAATGCACACAAAATTGTGTTAACTGGGGAGTCCATGAGAAAGATCAAAGCAGGTCAAGAATTGACGGCAGATTCAACTCAAAAATAACATCAACTTTTAAATTTAAAAACACGTCACTATTTTTCAAGAAAAAGTGTCCCACTACGTTCATATTCACTGTCCCTATTCATCATAATAGGCACAAAATGTAAGGGTAAACATGGGAAATCGGCCGTTTTAAGCCGAAAAACAGTGTATAGACTGTATTATTTGGGCAAATATACAAAGTTTACCGCAAATGTTCAAGTTAAATGATTCGCCAGAAATACTATACACAATGGGAGCTTCAAAGAATATTTCCTATTTGTGGACGGCACTATATAAGTCACTAAATTTAGGCAATTTTAAAGAAAAGTGGGATTTTGAAACTCAAATCTGTATTTTATGGAAGTTTAGGGTAGAAGCACAGTGCACTAGCATTTACTCCATGACCTTATTGGGAAGCTCCCTCACTTAGTACGTTCATTCTTCGCCTATGCATTGTATTGGAAAGTTACCTTTCAGCAAATTTTTTCTGAGGAAGAACTCCGTCCTGCTATGCATCTGCACGTGTCACAACTTCAGACTAGAAAGGACTCAACGATGGGAATGGGAATTTCACGCTGGCACTTAAGCTTCAGGAGATGCAACTTTCCCCTAAAAATGGCATGGCGAAACTGCCCACCGTCAAAGGTCATCTCATCTTGGCAGGAGAAAATCTACATGAAGTAAAGCCAGAGGCTGGAAGATATAATAGTAGCTATGGCATAGCGATGATGGCACCCTTATTGGAGATTCTGCAATGGCCAGAATCTGGTTTCTTTGGTGAAGGGCAAGTTCGACAAATTCTGCCCTTAGATGCTACCAGCCATACGCTTGTGATCGTGACCCGTAATCATGCCCATCTTAGCATTTTTTCGTATGCGAATTAGCTTTGCTGTATTGTTACTCATTCTGGTCGGATGCAGTAGTGAGCCAGAAGATGCCTCAACACTGTTTACTCTGTTAGATCATACTCAAACTCAAGTTGATTTTTCAAATACTCTTGAGTCCGAAGATGATTTCAATATTATTACATATCTATACTTCTATGATGGAGGAGGTGTTGCGATTGGGGATGTGAATAATGATCATCTACCTGATCTTTTTTTGACAGGCAATCAGGTACCTGACCGACTTTATCTAAACCGAGGAGATTTCCGATTTGATGATGTGACAAAATCTTCTATGATCCAGCCTCATGAAAATACTTGGTCCACTGGAGTGACCATGGCAGATGTAAACGGAGACGGATGGATGGATATCTACGTATGTAAAGTCAATCATCTCTCAAAAACTGGACATAACCTATTGTATATCAATCAGCAGGACGGGACTTTCACGGAAGAAAGCCAACGTTTTGGATTAGACTTTGAGGGACTCTCTACTCATGCGATTTGGTTGGATTATGATCTGGATGGAGATCTGGATTTATATTTACTTAATCATGCTATCCACTCTAGGCAGTCGTATGTTGCTTCTTGGCGGAGAATCGTTGATGCTCCAAAAGTAGGGGACAAACTTTATCGTCAAGATGATGGATTCTTTGTGAGTGTTACGACGGAGGCTGGTATTTATAGCAGTGCCCTTGGGTATGGATTAGGGATCGCTTCAAGCGACTTAAATATAGATGGATGGCCCGATCTTTATGTGGGTAACGATTTTCATGAAGATGATTACCTATATCTCAATAGCAGTCAGGGTACATTCACGGAATCTCTCTGGCAAACAGTTGGAGCGACCAGTCGCTCTACAATGGGAATTGACATTGCCGATCTAAATAATGATGGCTTACCTGACATCGTAGCTCTGGATATGCTCGCACCCGATCTCTTTACGCAACGCACCGTTGGGAACACGAATGCTGATGCGCTCATGAAAATACTTCATGATTTTGGGTATGGCACTCAACTTTCAAGGAATACATTGCAACTACACCGTGGAATTACACCAGAGGGGATTCCTTTTTTTAGTGAAATTGGTGCCTTTGCAGGAATCGAAGCAACAGACTGGTCCTGGGCACCTTTATTAGCAGACTTTGACGGAGATGGATGGAAAGATCTATACGTTACTAATGGAATTCCGAGGCGACCCAATGATCTAGATTATATTGAGTATGTTGCAACGCCAAACATTCAACAGATTCTACAACAAGGTACTGCTGATCAAATAGCTGAGATTGTACAGCGAATGCCAACAGCAATTGTTCCCAATTATGCATTCAAAGGGGGCGATGATCTGATGTTTGAAGACATGAGTACGAATTGGGGGCTTGATGAATCAGTGATTGGTAACGGCGTAGCCTACGGAGACTTGGATCTAGATGGAGACCCAGACCTTGTAATCAATACCTTGAATCACCCATCTCTGATCTATCGGAATGAATCTACCAATAACTATATCTCAATTGTGCTCCGCGGTAAAGATCAAAACACATCGGCAATCGGGGCTAAAGTCCATGTGTGGGTTTCGGGAATACAACAACTTCAAGAGCAATTCCTGTCACGCGGATTTCAGTCATCTGTGGAGCCCGTTCTGCATTTTGGAATCGGCAGTGCCCCTAATGCAGACTCCGTAATAGTTACATGGCCATCTGAACTCCAGTCTAATGTAGGGCGTGTCTCAGCTGGGGCACGACTGACCTTACATGAAATAGACGGAAAAGCGCTTCTTCCACGGAAAACTATTTCGCAGGCAACATTTCAATCTGTTACAGATCATGGGATCACTTTTGTACATGTTCAAGATGAGGTCACCGATCATGAAATTCTTCCGGTATTACCCTATTGGCGGAGTACCCTCGGAGCCGCTTTAGCCGTAGCAGATGTCAATGGTGATGGTTTGGAAGATGTGTATCTTGGGGGAGCTCGTGACCAACCGGGTGCTTTGTATTTTCAGTCCGTTGATGGATCTTTTAGAAGTATGCCTTTTCCAGATATTCATAGGGCTATGGAAGAGGTAGATGCTTTGTTCTTTGATGCAGATGGGGATGAGGATCAGGACTTATATGTAGTAGGCGGCGGATGGGTAAAACCTATCAGGTTGCATCAGGATCAGCTCTATATAAATTCGGGTTCTGGGCATTTTCAATCTGCTCCACACAGACTACCGAAAATCACCTCTAACGGAACCGAGGTGGCTGCGGCCGATTATGACTTTGACGGAGATATAGATCTATTTGTAGGAAGCGATACCTCCCCCGAGGGCTATGGAATGCCTGGAAACAGCTACCTTCTGGAAAATGATGGGGCCGGTTACTTTGCTGACATCACCAATAATGTATCATCGTCATTGCAACAGATTGGGCATGTGACGGGAGTAGCTTGGGTAGACCTTGTTGGGGACTCCTTTCTGGATCTGGTTCTGGTTGGTGAGTGGATGCCGATCACGATTTTTGAAAATCGCAAAAAAGATCTACTAAACAGAACTGACTCTCTGGGACTTTCAAACACCGTGGGACTCTGGCAAAGTCTAATTGTAGATGACATCAATAGGGACGGATACCCCGACATAGTAGCTGGGAATCTTGGCCTGAATTCTGTACTTGAGGTGCCCATAGCCCTTTATGTAGAAGACTTTGACTTAGATGGGCGTATGGATCCAATTATTGCGCAAAAGCATCATCAGAAGTGGTATCCTTGGCCTTCACGGGATCCATTGCTTCAACAGATGCCTACGCTGTCGGCACGCATTCCCACCTACCATGCCTATAAAGAGTTATCTATGACTGATTTGTTTGGAGATGAAATTACTTCAACCCATACTGTTGAAACTCTTCAATCAATGATTTTCTGGAATGATGGTGGTAGGCATTTTATCCAAGAGAAAATGCCTGATGAGGTTCAATGGGCCCCAATGATGGCTATGGAATTTGCAGAAATTGGCGGGAAACCCAGTTTATTTATAGCTGGGAATCTATCGGCAACATCAGATGCTTTTGGTGCTATGAATGCTGGATGGGGAACATTCATCCAATTCTCTGACTCTGGTAATATAGAGATTGCTCACAACAGCGGTTTTCGTATTCCTGGGGAAACGCGGCAGATTCACATCTTGGAACATACCCCAACAAGGGTCATTGTTGCACGTTCCAATAATACTCCAATCTTATTTGAACAAATAACACCCCATACAACCCATAGCTTAAACTAACAGTGAGAAGCTTAGATGATGCGAGAGTTCATTCTTGCACATCAGTGACCGAACTATTGCAGATAACCTGAAATTCCATTTCATCCTTTTTTAGGCACTTCATTTTTACTAGTTTGAGATGTACCCCTGTATATTTCGGCACTCATGTATTCATTCTCAGATCATCTGATTCATTTCGGTATCCAGAATTAGATTAGAAAAAAAGTCCTCCCATGCAAGCACAGGAGGACTTTTAAACGGATCATTACTCAGATTCTAATAGCCAGGATTCTGAACTAAGTTCGGGTTGGCTTGTAGCTGGCTTTGTGGGATGGGTGCAACATTCCGGAATGGTCCAGATAACTCCTTATACTTCCACGGATCGTTATACCGAGTCGCTCCACCTTCAACTCCATCAAATCGAATCAAATCCTGACGCCGGGTTTGCTCATAAAACAGTTCTCTGGATCGTTCAGCCAGTAAGCGATCCTCGTTTAGGCTGTCAAATGGATCAACACCAGATCGGGTACGAATTTGATTCACTAAGGCGAGTGCTTCAGTACTAGCTGGATTTAGCCGCATCAAGGCTTCGGCTTTGAGAAGCAGTACATCTGCATATCTAAATAGTACAAAGTCATTACTCATACTACTGCCGATTCCAGATTCGTATTCATATTTCCCGATTCTCGCACCGCACTGACGACATGCCGCTTCCGTAAAATCATTAATCGTTGGGACAAATGTGAGAGGAGCTCCATTCAAATCAAAATCGCTGTACACACCACTATCTTCAATTCTAGCACCGCTAGATGTGTATTGTGGGCCGACAACAAAATTATCAAGGCGGTCGTCCAATGTTCCCATGACACGCTCTAGCCCAGCATCATCACTGGTCGGATTCACCCCCCAGACTTCTCCCTGAGGACCAGGATTCTGCTCTGGATCAATGACAGATTCATAGAGGCGTTGCGTGGCACTCCACCCATTCCAAGGCTGATTTTGGAAGTTATAAGTATTCTGACTACCGTAATGGAATGTCATCTGATGAAGGTTGAAGCCAGTACGAAACACCTTATCAAATGGTACAACAAAAATATTTTCAGGGGATCCCTCATTGAGGACTAAAAAATTGTCATGATAGTCCGGTGACAGGCTATATACCCCTGAATTGATAATTTCATTGAGTTGCACGAGTGCATCATTCCATTGAGGGGTTCCAGTATAGACTTCTGCATTCATGTACAACTTTGCGAGCGTCATATGGGCCACATACTTGTTCATTCGGCCGTATGTTGCCTGGACGTTATCACTCAGAGATCCTATATTGTCTAGGAGTTCTTTTTCCACAAACGCAAAAACCATACGTCGCCCTTCGGCAAAGTCACTAGATGGCTGAGATGGCTGTTCTGGGGCATCATCAAAGCTGGTCACCAAGGGTACATTTCCAAATGCATCCAATAACCAGAAATAGTAGAATGCACGTAGCACTCTAAGTTCAGCTAGGAAAGGAGTGACTAACTCTGCATTTGCTGTACCTTCCTCCAAAGCACTTTCAAACTGGAAAATCAAACGATTTGCATTGTTCACACCACCAAAGAACGAATTCCATAAGTTATCAAACGCTGCAGGTTCGTCGGTTCCCCAAGTATGAGCGTGAACGCGTTGCCAAGCTCCGCCATCAAACCAATCCTGTTGCCTAGTGGGAACAATGATCTCGTCGGTGGTGACTTGGTTGACTCGAGCGGGGCCACCGTTCCCACCAACAGAGCCTAAGCTGCCGTAGGCATCGCCCATGGCAGAGATGAATTGCTGATCATCTTGAAAGAAATCGCTTGTCTGAACTTGATCATCAATAGATTCAGAGAGGTCCGTACAGGCTGCGAAAAACACCAGCATTGCCACAGAAAGGACCAACGAGCGAAGTGTAACAGATAGGTTCATTTTTATCTTATTCATTTGTTGGTCTATGGTTATAAGTTGATGTTTACGCCAAAACTGATGGAGCGTGTTGTGAAGTATTCAATACGACGCTCAATCCCTGGACTAAGTGGACCAACGGACTGGCCTTGCCCCGATTGACCTTGATTACGGTCAACATATCGAACTTGCGGGTTAAGCCCTGAGTAAGTAGTAATCGTAAATAGATTATTACCCGACACATAAAGTCGCACGCGTTTCAGAGGGGTACTTGCAACAACGGATGCTGGAAGAGTATACCCGATAGAGGCATTGTTTAGACGGATGTAATCTCCGTTCTCTACATGGTAACTGGACCAGCGTGGGCCTTCCGTGAGGTCCGCTAACTCAAATGCCTCTGACAAAACGTTATAATTGGTAATTTGATTTGGTGCAGAGTAGAATGTGCTGAACATGTTAGCAATTTGGTGTCCAAATATACCTTCAATAAAGAAGCTAAGATCAATTTGATCAAAGGATATTCGATTTGTCCATCCTAACTGAAAATCGGGAAGTCCATTCCCTAAGACTTGTTCATCACTTCCATCATCGGCTGGAGTAGCAGTTTCTGCACCTTGACTCGTAAGAAACAGCCATTCTCCGTTGTCACCTATCCTCGCAAACCGAGGTCCCCAAAATTGTCCAATCGGCTCTCCCTCTTTAATACGGACTAGTTGAACATCATTAAGGCCAGGAGCACCAGGTGTTGCTAAGTACTGAACTTCTTCGGTCAGGTACTCGTTGAGCATGGTTTCGGAGTAGAGAGAGGCAATGATTCCAGTATTCCATGAAACATTGTTAGTTGGACTTGGCTGAAGTACCTGATAATCCAAAGAGAGCTCAACTCCGCTGGTGGATAACTCTCCAACGTTTGCCCAGGTGGTGGGGAATAGATTTGGAGGAACAGGAACAGCAATCTGGAAGAGTAAGTCACTTGTGGTAGACTGGTAAGCATCAATGCGACCACTTAGACGGTTGTCTAACGCAACGAAGTCAAGACCAACATTGATTTCGGTTTTCTCTTCCCATTTCAAGTCTGGATTGGGGTTACTGATTGGACCGAAGCTCTGAATGTAGGATCCGCCAACAAAGAACGTCCCAGCGGGGCCGAGCCTAGATAGAGAAAGCCCGCTTGCAGGGGCATCCTGTCCAGTTAATCCAATACTTCCGCGCAATCGCAATTCACTAAATGGCACATCAATCAGGTTGGCTATCTCAACCCCTACCCCTGCAGACCAGAAAAGTCCCCATTTGTTATCTATTCCAAACCGGGAAGATCCTTCGCGGCGGAAACTACCGTTGAAGAAGAATGTGCCATCGTAATTTACATTCAATCGTCCAAAGAACCCGATCAGTCGGTTTGAATTACGGTAGCTACCAACATTGGCCTCCCCCTGATTAAAGTCTTGAGCAAAGGAGAAGTTATGGGTGGTAACGTTGTCTGTAATGAAGTCGCCACCGCCAGCGTCAAATCCTTCATTTACAAAATCGTTATAGGAATAGCCAGTAATGAACTCAAGTCCAACATCTCTGGATACATCTCCTGCGTAATGGAGAGTGGTTTCAAAGAGTTCACTTTCCAAGTCGGAATAGAGCTGCTCTGCACGCCCTGGGCCTAAGGTGGCAACCGTCGCTCCTCCCCCAACCTTATGGCGACGTGAGAAGAAATTTCTGTTAATCACATCTTGATTCTGGAACGAGTATTGTGCAGCTATGGAGAGGCCCGGGAGTATGGAAGATAAATCGTATTCTCCTCGGAATACTCCAGTGAATAGCTTGTTTTCGCCAGTTCTGGTTCCCTCTTCAATGATATTTACAGGATTAAAATAATTAAAGAGGGGCTCCTCAAAGAAACCGCCAGTATTTTGATATCCATCTCCACTAACTGGATCCGTGGGTTTCATGACTCCAGCAAATTTGAAGGCGTCCGCAAATCCAAAATTTCGGTCTGTTTTGGTAGCAGAAAGTTGAATCGTCAGTTCTAGTTTCTGGTCAAAAGTCCACTGTGTAAAGTTGAGTCGACCTCCGATTTCTTGAAATCCTGTATATCGTTGGATTCCATTTCGGTCGCGGAAATTTCCAGAAACGCGATAGATGGAATTTTCGCTACCTCCACTAAGAGCAATGGTATGAACCATGTTTGCCCCTTGCTGTGAAATTTCTTCAAACCAGTCGGTATTCGCTCCAAAATCATTTGCTGGAGCATAGCCTGTTTGGCTGGAAAGTTGCCGAAATTCTTCTCCCGTCAGGACATCTAAACGATTCTCAACGTTCTCAAATGTATAATAGGCATTGTATTCTACGGACACGCCTTCACGGGCCTCCCCCCCCTTGGTGGTAATTAGAATCACACCTGCAGATCCTCGAGTACCATAAATTGCCGCGGCGGAGGCATCTTTGAGTACATCAATAGATTCTATGTCGGTAGGATCGACGCTATCAATACTACCACCAATTACGCCGTCAATAACAATGAGTGGAGATTGATTGGCTCCAAAGGACGAGATACCACGCAGACGCACATCAGGAGAATCGTTCGGGTTGCCATTGCGTGTGGAAATTTGAAGTCCAGCCACCTTGCCTTGAATCATTTCATTGACGGAATTGACGTTTCCGCTTAAAAAATCATCTTCGCCAAGATTAGATACAGATCCAGTGATAGATCGACGTTCTTGAGATCCGTATCCGGTGACCACAAGTTCTTCTCCGACTTCATAGATGGTTTCAACCAGATCTACGTCAATCGTCGTCCGACCAGCAATCCCCACCTCCTGGGAATCAAATCCGATGAACGAAAAAACAAGAGTGTCCTGGAGAGAATTGACCGACAGGTTATACATCCCGTCAATATTGGTTACAGTCCCTTGAGCAGTTCCCTTGATGATCACATTAACACCAGGTAAAGGATCAGAAGAGAATGCGTCACGAACAGTCCCTTGAACTTGCTCTTGTGCGGAAGCGCTTCCTAAGCTAAGTAAAACTAAAGGGACAAATATGTAAAGAAGTAATCGTGTTTTCATATTTGTGAGTAAATGATGAAAAATTTAGCCTAATAACTCAAAACTCTTGCAAAGATACGATAATGCATTGGATTTTCAACAATTTAAACCGATTACAATGCTATCATCCAAAAATTTCTTTTTTTAGCTCCGAATAAACTTTCATCTCTGGTTTTACAAGATTTGACAAAGTATCACGGGCAAACTCTCTGGCATTATTGCCATGACGCGTTAGTTTAAAAATATTCTTACACGCTAAATAAATGATCCCACTCACTGGCTTAAGATCGTCAGGGGCTTCGTAAGGATGAGTACATTTTCGTTGATCTATAATACAGTTTTTTTTCGAAATCAATTTGTCAGCACTATCGGATTGATCCACCGATTTTGCAAGTTCACAAAGAACTTCATCATCGTACAAATAAGATTCTAAGTTACGTCTTCCTAAAACGCGAAAGCCCTGTGCTTTCAAGTCTTTGATTCCCTGATCAGATCGATCATCTCTATCAATAATTCGTATGATTTCAATTCCTTCAACCAAATTTTCCAAAGCATTAACCAAGACGAAATGATCTGACAATACTTGTTGAGCACTTCCTGACGACACAAATTGAGTTTCAGGGAATTCAGACTTAAATATTTGATCGTAGCAACGAGCATCATGAGAGTAATGATGAGAAGATTTATTTGGATTGGGTTCCCCCTCACAAATTACTACTCGTGCAGGAGTTACTAATTGTACCAAGTCGTCCAATGCAACCCGATAAGCTTTTTTCCAAAATTCACGGGTTGGGACAGATGGTTCCATAGCATGATGTGAGTCAAAAGAACAGTTAGAAAAATCAAGAAAAACCACTGAGTCTGGGTCATGCCTCCAATAATCTTGTGCTTGACGCATCATTCCAATAGAATGTGTAGCCACAATTAATTGACAATTGACAGGTAACAATTCATATAACACCTAAGGTAAAGCACTTTGTATGCGAGTACTGATATGTAATTCTGGTTCATCAATACAAAAAAGAGTATTATCATATAACCGTAGAGCGATGACATAATCAAGAATGAGATCAAACGCAGCCCTCTCCCCACCAGACAGATTCATGTAGGAGTATCCTTTACTCTTTCCTTTTGTAAAGTGAAATGTTCTATCATTGAGTGGATTATCTAAGTCGTTAAGTGATAGTTCGGGAAACAACTTCTGGAATGTTATTCTAATGTCTTTTAGAAAATTTTCTCTAAATTCCCGCAGTGATATTTGATCGTCTTTACCCACAAAGATGTCTCTTACGGCTTGAGACACCAAATATGAATAATTCTGAGAGACTGTCGCATCATTGTCAATCAATCGATTCGTACGAGTTACTGAACTTGGATGTTGGAGATTAATCAGTTGATCTGTCCGAAATTCAAATTCATTTCTGTAGGCAGACCGCATATACACCATCTTAGATTTATTTGATGGTAATGAATCGTGTGTGTAGACCCATGCATTTTCTTGATAACAAGTAACATCTACGGTCCCGTCTTTTTTACCATGATAGTTTTTGTCATAAAACTCCTTTTTCTTTGAAGTCCATAGATACCAAAAATTAATGGCTTCAAGAAACGATGATTTGCCGCAACCATTAGGGCCTACCAGTACAATAATCCGTGCAGTTTCCGGGATGTTATCAACCCGCAGAGAGGTAAAATGCCTGAACTCCATTAGATCAACTTGCTTCAATTTCATAGGTTTATGATTTGAAGAGTTATGATATCGAAATGTTTTGATGTATTTCTATGGATGGGGAGTTCACCAAAATTACCACAAAGCAACCTGTGCCAATAAAAATGGAACTCTGATGGCAACACTTTACCTGTTAGACACTCCGTAGAACTATATGCGGTTAGTGTAGAAGAACCTGCCCCTAAAAGAAAAGTAATGTTCATTGTATAGCTGATTGACTATAGATTCGTCTTCAATTATCAATGATTATCAGCATGAGAGAGAAGACTGCTCTGGTAGGTGATAAGTCCGTAAACTGCAATCAAAAGAATCTCATAGATTGATTCATGCTCATCTCGCTTATGGGCATGAGGTAGAGTTTTTATCCATCCTAACATTATTCATTCGCAAAGTATAACATCTTGATTATAGTATTATCCAAGACTACTAATTTAAAGTTTGATGGAAAATTCCAGATCATTGAATTTTCACAAACCGTCCACTCAAGATTGATTGACCATTTGGAGATTCAGAAACTAAACGATAATAATATGTGCCAGATGAGAGTCCCTTACCATTCAATTCAATTTCACGGCCCCACCCAGCGGCATGGTAAGTAGGAGAGTAAACGCTAACCCGCCGACCTAAGGGCTCGCGAAAGAATAACTCATTATAATATATTTGTTTTTCTACTCCAAATAT
>JAPOTS010000138.1 GCA_026709065.1 Bacteroidota bacterium | reverse complement strand
ATGATAGACACAAAAAGCAATCGTCTTTTTGTGCACATCCATCCCAACTGAGATCAAAGATGCTGAATTGAACGTTTTGATGTAGTTTTGCATAGGACTGTTCTTGTCTGGTTAATTGATAAATGTGCGCTAAAGTAACGCAAACCAGACAGAACCGTCCTACCATAAGATCTAATTAATGATACATGTGAATACAAGATCCTTTGAGCTTCATATATTCGACAATTATTGAACCAAACTACAGTTAATTCAGTACTCATTAAGCTTTGTTCACAAATTAGTTACCCTTTTATGGGATTCGCCCATTA
The DNA here is from genome assembly GCA_026709065.1 of Bacteroidota bacterium. Lineage (GTDB taxonomy): Bacteria > Bacteroidota > Rhodothermia > Rhodothermales > Bin80 > Bin80. The sequence continues at coordinate 11,581 of JAPOTS010000138.1, read as the reverse complement.
GCTTTCAGGTTGACGAAGAGTAGGTTAGATTAATTCTTATCACTCCCTGATGATCATATAATCAACAAAACCATTCTAAAGAAGGTATCACAATTAGCGTATTCATGCCTACAACTGAGATACATTAACCATTCTATAATAAAGTGAACGCTTTAATTATTGCTTCTTGTGTGTTTATTGCAACTGGGCTACTAGGAATTCTATGGATCATTCGAAAAAACCCAAATCCTATTCCTAGAGGACCCTTCCAATGGATGGCATCACTGATGTGTGTCTTATTGATTGCTCTATCAGGTCTTATGATCGGACTTTTAACGCTCCCTCAGGAATCTGACTATTTGCCAACTGATTTTTCTCAGATTGAGCCGTTTGAATTTCAATTGGTGTCATCCAAAGAATCAAGAAATATCACAGACTTCCAGGGACAAGTCATCTTATTGAATTTTTGGGCAACATGGTGTGCACCGTGCATTACTGAGCTACCAGAGTTGGATGAATTGCAGATAGCGTATGGAGATGAGGGATTAGTTGTCGTTACGGTTTCTGACGAAAGTTTGGATGAAATTCTACTTTATCAAGATTTACTTCCGCAGGAAACCGTGTCAGGGTTTGTTGAGCGTGAGAATCTTCCAGAATTAATTCAAACTGAACTCGCGACCGGTCGGCCAATAACGTTTGTAATTGATGGAGAAGGAATGATTCGAGAGCGGGTACGTGGGGCTGGAGATTTTGGTTTTTTTGAGTCCTTGGTCACACCATGGTTGGCAAGCTTAGAAATAGAAACATGAAATTCATTCTCGTTTTTCTTGCATTAATTTTCCCCGCCAGTGTATTCGCACAGCACAGAGTGGATAGCTTAGAAGTCATGTTTTCGCAATCTCGTCGAAGCGTTCCTCTTGCGTTGGGGATGTCCGCCCTTGTTCCAGGATCTGGACAGATTTATAATCGAGACTGGATCAAAGCCGCTGTTGCTCTTGCTGGGGAAGCGACAATTCTTTTCCTATATCAATCTTGGCATTCCCGCGGAATTGATGGTCGTGACGCTTACCAACTGCAAGCACATACCTATTGGAGTCCTGTTCGATATGCCTATTGGCTCAATGATTATATGACGTATTTAAATCAATTGCCCGATGGCAGGACGCTTAATCTTTCTCCGATTGAGTTATCAGAATTTGTATTGAGTATCAACCTTCAACAACCTGATACTTGGATCCAGTCTGAACAAATAGCTATTAGAGGTCTGTTTGATGAGATCAGGCGCGTTGAGCGCCAAGTTTATCATGGAAGTACTGGTGCTGCTTTCTCTCATGTTTTGCCCTTTTTCGGAGAACAGCAGTACTATGAGTTGATCGGTAAGTATTTTCAGTATGCTCCCGGATGGGATGACTATGTAGCTCTCGTCAGAGAGGGGCGCATCACTTGGGTTGATCAGAGTGGAGAATTTATCCCTTCAATTGAACCAGAAGCCGGTGAAGGTGATGGTAGGAAGGAAAATGTATCTCCCAGGTTTTATCAGTATGCTTCTGATCATGCAGATGCCAACGGATATTTGCGCAGAGCATCTCGTGTAACCACTCTATTATTGGTCAATCATGTCATCGCTGCTGTGGATGCAGCAATTTTTGCTAGGCTCCATAATCAGAGGATAAAGCTACGATTAGGATTGATGCAAGATAACATTGGACACACATATGTTGTACCGCATTTGAGCTTCGTGTTTGGTCACTGAAGTTAATCACGATAAATTGTAAGGATCTTGACCCATAGAATAGTTATTTCATCATTGGAGTCAATGAGAGACATTAACAGCCCTATACGAGGTTATTTTTTACATGACATGAGTTTCATCTGAAATTTATTTATTTCGGAAACAGATTATTCATGCATCTTATGGGTATGGCCGAAACATTAGGGGATCCAACTCGTGATCATACATTTGATGATGAAGATTTCGAGGTTGATATTTCTGACCAGAGTCTTCTAGATTAGATATCTACTTGGGACTTTTTATTTCTCCCATATACAGGAATGGGCATCAGAGAGATTTTACCGAGCAGTAGTCGGTACCAGTAAGCTACTGATCTGGGGCATATATGAGCACAGCAAAAAATGCAATAGCTTTCGATCTCGGATGAGGAATAGAAAAAGACTTTGCGATTTCATGTCAGTCTAAACACAGCGTATTACAGTCCTTCATATTTTTGACCGCATCGTGAGAGTCATCGTAGAACATAGCCTATTGCGGGCTATTGAGGCTTGAAATCAATAACAATTTAGCAATGCCTGAGCGAGATCTTTCAACATTGAAATGAGATTTATCTCTGTTTTTGAGAGTGTTGATTGATTCACTCCAATAATTTCGTATCTTATCAGTATAAAGTAGCTTGGACTAATGGTGCAATGTCTCCAGTAGATCCCCTTGATTTCATCTATAAATTATATTTTCTCGTTTAGAATAAAGCACATGAATTGGTCAAAAAATTTACATATTTGGATTATACTAGGTCTGATTTTGGGATTAGGCTATGGAATCCTTTCTGCCACTATGGGTTGGGGTGAATTTACTCAGAGCTGGATTAGCCCTTTCGGGGATATATTTTTGAATGCTCTGTTCATGATTGCTGTCCCATTGGTATTAGGTTCAATCATCACGGGCATAGCCTCGTTATCTGATACCCGAAAGCTCGCGAGAATTGGCGGAAAAACTATTTTCATCTATATCTCAACGACTATTGCTGCTTTGGTCATTGGGTTGATACTAGTCAATATTATCCGCCCAGGTGATACTGTTCCAGATGATGTGCGCATGCAACTTCAGGCCGACTGGAGCGACTCCGCAGAGCAACGCATGGAGAGCGCTGAATCAGCGGATGAACGAGGTCCATTGCAGGCTTTTGTAGACATGGTTCCCCGCAATATTGCGGCTGCAGCTTCAAATAATCGTAATATGCTTCAGGTTGTTCTGGTCGCTGTATTATTTGGAATAGCCCTTCTTTTGATTCCCAAAGAAAAAGCACAGCCCCTTCTGAATGTGTTTGATAGTTTGACCTCTGCGGTCATAAAGTTGGTAGAGATCATTATGTGGATCGCCCCGATTGGTGTATTTGCTCTTCTTGCCGACACTGTTAGCTTGATATCACAGGATAATATGAGCGAGTTATGGAGCTTGTTGGGAGCTTTAGGATTTTATATGCTTGTGGTGATCGTTGGACTCATTGTGCATGTGACGATTACCTATGGATCAATCATTCAGTTTTTGACACCTCTATCAATTAAGAAGTTTATTACAGGCATTGCTCCTGCACAGCTTGTTGCATTTAGTACATCTTCAAGTGGAGCTACACTTCCAGTCACAATGGATCGTGCAGAAAATAAACTCGGAGTTAGTGAGGAAGTCTCTTCATTTGTACTGCCATTAGGAGCAACGATCAACATGGATGGCACTGCTTTATATCAGGCGGTTGCTGCTGTCTTTATTGCTCAGACTTTAGGAATTGCCTTAGGATTCATGGATCAGCTTGAAATCATACTACTTGCTGTACTTGCTTCTATTGGCACTGCAGCGGTTCCTAGTGCTGGCATCATTATGTTAATTATCATCCTACAGTCGGTTGGGGTCCCTGCTACAGGAATTGCTCTGATTCTTGGAGTAGATCGTATCCTTGATATGTGTAGGACGGTATGTAACGTAACTGGGGATGCAACTGTGGCTACCGTTGTCGCTTCTTCGGAAGGTCAATTAGAGACCGAAACATCATCGTGAGTGTACGCCCGAGAGGATTTGAACCCCTGGCCTTCTGCTCCGGAGGCAGACGCTCTATCCAACTGAGCTACGGGCGCATATTACTCTTATGAACAATGGGTAGAATCTGTTTCATTGACGGCGCATGAATTGATTGTGTGATCATTGTAGACATCAAACACATTGATTAATCAGCAACTGAGTGATATAATGTTGAAGGATCACTTTGACGGTGTTTCTGGCAATTGGCCCTCATTTGTCGTGATCGGACTGTGGGTGATCTGCGGATTTGTCGTATATCTACTTGCTGGTAATCTAGTTTCGCTATTATTACTTGGGTTGCACGGGGTTTCAATGCAGGATCTTGTCATTAATCAACAACAGATTATTGCAAACTATGGGAGTGAATTTCTTGGAGGTAATGCGATTGGGCTCGCATTAGGACTCGGTGGTGTTGCTATACTTGCGAGTTGGTTAGATTCGTCGCGCCCCTTGAAGTATTTGCGTATCACAAAATGTACACCCATAGATTTAGGGTTGTCATGCTTAGGATATTTCGGTCTAGTTCCAATTGTATTAGGAGCGGGAATTTTGAATGAACAGGTTCCACTACCAGAAATTCTCCAACAAATGGAGGAACAGCAAATGGTGATTGTTGAATGGCTCACTTCGGGTGGAGGTAATTTTGGGTTAAATCTGTTACTTGTCGCTGTGACACCTGCTGTATTTGAAGAGGTATTCTTTAGGGGATTTCTTCAGCGACGTGCTGAGAGGGCTATGGGAATTGTTGGAGGGATCCTATTTACTGGAATCCTGTTTGGACTTTTTCATTTAAGGCTTACCCAAGTGATACCTCTTGCGGTGCTGGGGTGTTATTTCGCATATTTGACTTGGAGTACGGGTAGTTTGCTGATTCCTATAATTTTACATTTCCTCAACAACGGAATGATGTTAGCTATCTCTAAATGGGGGGATCAGTCAATAGCTGATCCAGAGGTCATTCCTTGGTTGTTCGTTTTTACTGGTGGAATTGTATTTATAATTTGCATCATTTTCATTCATCGTAACCATGAACAAAGACAGCATTGACTGGGTAGAGGTTTTCCGTTGTGGTACTGATTATGAAGCCGCATTGGTGCATGCTAGATTGCAGGATGAACATATTCCTGCTGTCATCTTAAATCAAAGAGATCATGCGTTCAACCTCAATCTTGGATATTTATCTAAGGTTAAAGTATTGGTCCCTAAATCTATGGAAAAGCAGGCATCTGATCTTTTGGACTCTAAGCCCTTAACGGATGAAGAGTTAGCCCAGATTGCCCTTAATGATCGTAACGAGTAAGTAAGCACATGTCAGAGTTAGTGACACGCTTCTTTACCGCTACGATTGGTGCATCAATATTGATTGGCTCTGCGTGGCTTGGACAGTGGTATTTTGGTGTCGTTGTGCTTGTTATTGCACTGATAGGGCAATTTGAATTATATAAACTCTATGAGCGTTGCGGGGTTAAGGCATGGAGAATCACGGGGTTGCTATTGGGGGCAGGGATCGCACTTAGAGCCCTGATTCCAGATATTTTTTTGCTTACGGCAGTGCCAGTTGTAGGACTCGTTCTGTGGTGCACATTTACCAAAAGCCACCAACCTTTAATGCGGTTAGGTGCGACGTTATCAGGGGCAGTTTATCCAACGGCTCTGGTAGCTTTTTTAACAGATCTACGTACAATTGAGGGTTACTCTGGAGAAGAGGCGTTAGCTTTGACTATCACGGTATTAGTATTGGTATGGGCGAGTGATATTTTTGCTTTTTTAGCTGGCTCTTTCTTTGGTAATCATGCGTTAGCACCAACAATTTCCCCAGGGAAAACTTGGGAAGGATTTTTAGGTGGAGTAGGGGGTGCAATCATTGCCGCTATATTTTTGAGCTTCATGGTTGATATGCCATTGAGAATTGTACATTTAATGGTCCTTGCAGTTGTGTGTACTCTTTCAGGGGCTATCGGTGATCTTGCAGAAAGTCGATTCAAGCGGGTCGCGGGTGTTAAAGACTCTGGTGTCATCTTACCAGGACATGGGGGAATTCTTGATCGGTTTGACGGGATTATTGTTGCTGCCCCACTCGCATACATGTACATTATATTCATTGCAAGTAAATTCTAAAATGGGATTATTATTCGGACGTAAGCCTAAACCTCGTCAGTTTGATTATACACCGCGCTATTATGATCCGAGGAAAGATGAAAGTTTAAAGCGTAGAATGACGATCCAGAGCCGGGTACGCCGCCGTAGAAGCCCAATTGCTTTGTATTATCTTGCTGCGCTTCTAATTACCGCGTTATATATTTATTTGTCACTGGGGCGTTAAATCATTTGACTGATGGCACAAGATGGACATATCAAGCGGATGCCAATTGAATTGGCCAATAAAATTGCGGCCGGTGAAGTTGTTCAACGCCCTGCGTCTGCGGTCAAAGAGTTATTAGAAAATGCAATTGATGCTAAAGCTTCTGAGATTGATGTGATCATCAAAGCTTCGGGGAGTTCACTCATCCAGATTAAAGATAATGGATCGGGGATGAGTGCTAATGATGCGGTTCAGTGTTTTGAGCGTCATGCGACTAGTAAAATTTCTACGTCGAAGGATTTAGAAAATATTTGCACTTTGGGGTTTAGAGGTGAGGCGCTTGCGTCAATTGCAGCGATTGCTCAAGTTTCTCTGAAGACAAAAAGAGATGAGGATTCACAGGGGGCTTATGTACGAATAGAAGGAGGAGAAGTCGTTGAAACAGCTCCATGTGCAGCAACGACTGGATCGGTCATTGATGTTAGGAATTTATTTTTCAATGTCCCTGCAAGACGAAGCTTTTTGAAAGCACCTTCGACTGAATTCAGACATATCTCAGAAGCATTTGTAGCTATTGCGTTTGCTAATCCGTGGACGACATTGAGTTTGGAACACGATAATAAAGATGTTTTTCGCCTGATTGCTTCTCGTGCGGATAATTTTCTGGATGCGTTAAGAGAGCGTCTTCGTGTCGTTTTAGGATCAGATGTTTCTCAACACATGGTGCAGGTCAATGAATCTTCAAGTTATTTATCTGTGGTAGGATACCTTTCCCATCCCGAACATGCAAAAAAATCTAGAAAGGATCAACGGTTATTCGTCAATTCTAGGCCCATCAAGAGTCCAAGCCTAAATCATGCGATTCGGTCGGCCTATGATGCCATTCTTCCTGACGGGCAACATCCTGTATATACACTTTTCCTGACGGTTAATCCCAAACATGTAGATGTCAATGTTCATCCTGCCAAGATGGAAGTTCGCTTTGACGATGATAAGGGGGTTTATAATTTCTTGCAGGCCATTTGCAGGCGTGCGTTAGGGCTTGCTGATTTAATTCCTCAGCATCCAGGTGGAGTATCTTCGGTGAGTTTTCAACCCGAATCAAAAGGAGATTCATGGCAACCTCCCCCCAGGGCTGATGAACTGAATCCTGCATATGAGCGCCAGTCAGCAATTGTATATGAAGAGGAAGTTAGCCGATTACCCAGTGGTGCTGAAACACTAGATGGTGGTATTCTATGGCAACTTGAAGGACGTTATATCCTCACACAACTCAAGAACGGGATTATGGTTGTTGATCACTCAGCTGCACATGAGCGAATTATGTATGAACGAACCTTGAAAGATTTTCAAACTGGATCTGGGTTTTCACAGCAGTTGTTATTCGCTCAACTGATAACACTTTCACAGGATGACTGCAATCTCCTTAATGATCTTAATCCCCTTCTGTCCGCCATTGGGTTTGATTATTCTATTTCTAAAAACAGAACAGTTACCATTCAAGGAGTTCCTTCACATATACGTACAGGGGCTGAACGCGATATTTTACCACAGATCCTCAATGGATACAAAGACAATTTAGAGCAATTAGCTTCTTCACTTTCAGAGGAAGAAAATCTCGCTAGAAGCTTTGCTAAAATTACTTCAATGCGATCAGGGATTAAGCTCAGTGATGAAGAAATGCGAACGTTGATTGACCGCCTCTTCGAATGTCAAGAACCCCATATTACTCCCGATGGAAAGTTGACGGTCTTTCGGATGACACTTGAAGATTTTGAGCGTCGGTTTGATCAATCATTTCTCGGGCATGGAGAGGAGGTTTAAATCATTTGTTGACCGTGTCTCTGCGTATATGGTTGAGACGGTTCAGGCCCCTAAGTGCAAGAAAATTTTAGTTGGTGTCAGTGGAGGAATTGATTCTGTGGTATTACTTCATGTGCTTATTAACTTGGGCTATGATTGCGAAGTCGCTCATCTTAATTACCAGTTAAGAGGCCGAGAGTCCGATGAAGATGAAGCGATTGTCAGTGAACTTTGCAAGCAACATGCTCTCAAATTTCACGCTTTTCAATCGCCTATAAAGCATGTGGTAGATCAATCCGACCGATCTGTTCAGATGGTTGCACGTGAGGTGCGTTATTCAAAGTTTGCGGATACGGCAGTTGAGCAAGGAATTTCAGTAGTCGCCGTCGGACATCATGGAGATGATCAATCAGAGTCGTTACTCATCAATCTCAATCGAGGGACTGGGCCTGAGGGAATCGCTGGGATGCGTCCAAAGCGAAGATTGAACGATCAAGTTGATCTGATTCGGCCTTTACTTATGGAGAATCGTGCCTCCATCCTTGATTATGCTGAGATGTGCAATCTAAAGTGGAGAGAGGATTCTAGTAACCAAGATGATCGCTATCTGAGATCACAGCTTCGTGCTCACGTCATGCCACACTTAAATTCGGTATCATTAGCCCGAAGTTCTTACCTAATGAGACAATGGGTTGATCAGGTGATTCGTCCGATGATTGATCAGAATTTTGCCTATGCCTCAGAAGGAGAATCTATAAATATTGACTATCTCAGAGACCTTCCACCTGTGCTTGCACACCGCTTAGTCTTAGAGGGAGTCAGGCAGTGGATTCCCAAAGCGAGTGTGAATGAAGATCTGATTAATAGGGTGATGGATTTGATTGATCTGAAAACAGGGAAACGAATTGAAGTAGGGGGCGGAGTGATTTGGAGGGAAAGAAACCGATTAGTTTTTCTGGATTCAATTGATGATTCGATCGTTGAGGAATCTAAATTAGGTCCTGAAAACGGAGCTGTAACGTTAGCAGGTAGTGAGGTACATCTTAATGTCACAACCTCTACACCGGTACAATTATCTATTTCCGAAGGTGTATGGCTTGATGCGGACAAGTTACATTTTCCTCTCACGGTTCGGACTTGGTTGCCTGGGGATCGAATTCAACCACTGGGGATGAAAGGAACCAAAAAAGTGAGTGATGTTTTGACGGACCTTGCGGTGCCAGTTTCTCAAAGAGACTCAGTGCTTGTAGTCTGTAGTCAGGGTATCATTGTATGGATTATTGGGCACCGAATGGCACATCAATTCCGAATTACAAACTCAACAAAAAATTATGCAAAACTCTACTTCTATCGGTTATGAAGTGATTCATGGCAGAAAACTGAGGTTATTTAAAGATGCGGATACGATCAGTGCACGCGTTATGGAAATGGGAAGGACGCTCACTGAAATCCATCAAGGAAACCAACTCGTTGTAATAGGGATAATGAACGGGGCATTTATGTTTACCGCCGATCTGGTGCGGGCGATCAAGTTGCCATGTATGGTGGATTTTTGGCGTTTAAGTTCGTATGGGGATACAACGACAAGTAGTAAATCAGTCAAAGAAATCATGCCTCCAACCCTCTCCCTTTCGGATCAGCATATCGTTTTGGTGGAAGATATTGTAGATAGTGGGCGCACTCTTTCATATACTCGTAAAGAGCTTTCAAAGTATAAGCCTAAATCAGTCACAACGGTTGCATTGGTAAAAGTCAAGGATAGCCCCGTGCATGTAGACGATGTCGGATTTATTTCAAGCGGAGAATTTATTGTAGGATATGGATTAGACATTGGCCATGAACTACGTGAATTGCCTGCACTATATTATCTTTGATAGTACTTTGAAACTCCGTTGATAAAGGACGATCATGAGACTCATTCTGATTATCTGAAAGATCCAATTAAGTGACAAATACAGTAAATCAATGTAGCCTATTATAATTAATATAATGTTGTTATTTTATAGCGTATAAGCCAATAAATAATAATATGATAGAGCTTACAACCCCAGCGCAAGCCAAAAGAGAGATCGCCCTAAATCTAAGAAAACGTCGTCTATCGTTAAATCTTACCCAAGTTGGTTTGAGTCAACGATCCGGTGTCGCTTTAGCGACTTTAAGAAAGTTTGAACAAAGTGGAGAAATCTCTATTGACAAACTACTGAAAACCCTTTTGATCGTTGGGGGACTAAATAAAACCATAGACACAACTGCACCAGAGCCACAAACCTTTTCGACCATCAAAGATGTTATCTCTGGTAAGGTGAAACCTGAACGACAGCGGGGTTTGATGTCTTCATGATAGCCCCCATAGCATCCATCAAAGTTGGTTTGGATTTTGGCAATATGATCAAAACGGTGGGGCGTTTGGCTCTGAAGAAACACAAAATCTATTTTGAATATGATGCGGATTATTTATCTGATGGATTTGAGTTATCTCCAATCAGATTGCCTTTGAAGTCAGGCTTAACGATTTGTGATTCATCAGTATTTGATGGATTACCCGGCTTGTTTAATGATAGTTTACCTGACGGATGGGGGAGACTCTTGTTTGATAGGGCTATGCATCTTAGAGGGATAAAACTGGATCAGTTGACACCCCTTCATCAATTAGCACATTTAGGAAAATCTGGGATGGGTGCATTGGTCTACAAGCCAGATAATTCTCAGAATATAGAACCAGCTGAACTAAATTTAGACCAGCTATCACGGCATTGCACAGATGTCTTGGAGGGAGATGCAGAGGATGTCATAAATGAATTATTACTCCTCAATGGATCATCAGGGGGAGCTCGGCCAAAAGTATTAATTGGCTATAACCAAAAGACAGGGCGAGTCATTCATGGGACTCAAAAACTACCGAAGTATTATGAACATTGGATTGTTAAATTTCAAAATTCACAAGATGGACCAGATGCTGGAGCCATAGAATTTGTATATTCCAAATTAGCCGCGGCTGCAGGGATATCAGTACCCGATGTTCATTTATTTCCATCTAAACTTGGGGCTGGATATTTTGCAGTGAAGCGTTTTGATCGGACAGAAGGCAAGCGCCTCCACATGCATACGGCTGGAGGGTTGTTGCATTCAGATCATAGAATTCCCACGCTTGATTATCATAATTTGTTGGAACTCACGATGTTTTTGATGAGAGACGTACGAGAACTATACAAAATGTTTCAGTTGGCGGTCTTTAATGTGATGGCACACAATCGAGATGATCACTCCAAGAATTTTACCTTTCTCATGGATGAAACTGGTGAATGGAAGCTTTCTCCCGCATACGACTTGACGTTTTCACATGGACCTGGCGGGGAGCATAGTACAATGATAATGGGTGAGGGAGACTCTCCAAGCAGAGATGACTTAAGGGCATTAGGCAGTGAATCAGGCCTTTCTAATTCACAAATAAAAGAAGCCATTGATCATACCCAAGCAGCGCTTGAAATGTGGCGTAATCTGGCGAGAAATTATCATGTGAGTCAGGATTCTCTAAATGAGATTGATCGAGTAATTACAAAATTTGTACAACAACACTAACCTGCATTTCCATGACGTATTTCGCAATGACATTTATTTGAATGTAAACCGTAGAATTTTATTTCCCAGCCATGGTATAGGCTGTTCAATTTTATCATAGCCACAGTTGA
>JAPOTS010000072.1 GCA_026709065.1 Bacteroidota bacterium | reverse complement strand
AGATTCAGTTTTGGTGAAATTAATTTTAAACTCAATCGTCGTGAATATTAAGGGATCATGGAAGACATCATCAAAAAATATATCCAGAATTTTCAAAATAGATTTCAATGAGTGGAGTCCAGTGTATTGAGATTCCGTGATTAAATGAACAAGCATCATTAAATTCTTTACATTCACCATCAACAAAGCTTTAGGATTGAAAACATGATTGAGTGATCAGTCTATTTCAATACAACGATTTGAAAGTGGTTTTTACATATTCCAAATCCGTACATTTTGTGAGAATTTCCCAGTTGTTTTTCCAACGCTCTACTTTATTCGCCGAAATGCTTTTTTGACCTAAAATCTCAACTAATAGCGTCGGTACAAAATAGAAGTCAACCTTTTGATCCCCATTATTTTTTATGCTCTTTACTCCCACGATAATATCAGATGTGGTGGTATCCTGAGTATAATATTTCACACCACTTTTATACTGACGATCAACACCACCCCTTGACCCTCCAGTAAATTTGATGCTATTTGAGTTTCCAATAGTTTTAACCTGAATTCGGATAATCGGACCTTCAATTAATTCTACAACAATGTCATATGTGGAATGGGGTAAGTCTACACGAGATGCGTTGAAGCCCCTATCAAGGAGTGCTGCAAGCAATCTATTTTCATTTGCAAATCCTCTTGCTGATGCCTGCCTTCCTAAAATTGCACGTTCCGAAATCTTCATTGCTTTCTTAAAACAATGACATGATCATCATTGATACGCTCTTTGCGAGGCACTTTAATGTAATGATTGATGATTTCCGACACGAAGTGGCACTCCACGTCATATCCTAATTCAGGAGCGTATGACATAAGATATTTCCATGTTTCAAAAGGAATCTCGCGAATCAAATTATTGCCGACTACAATCACATACGGTGATCCTGATTTTAAGACACGAAATACCTCTTGAAGATTCGCGAACATATCCCATAAATATTTCGTCGCGATGAATGCACGTCGAGGATCCTTTTTATAAATTTCTGCGATTACTCTGTCTGCTTCATCACATCCTGTCACATGCAATTCCTTATAATCACTCGCTGAGACGGACTCCGTACCTACATGACGCTTCTTAAGGGGTTGTAAAGATCCATGTGCTAATTCCAGCCAGTATAACTCAAGTTGATGTGTTCTTGGATAATCCACTGCATTAACATAGGGGGGCGATGTAAGTGCCATATCAATTGAGTCATCCTTTATAGAAGGCATTTTACGAGCATCGCAGTCGTCGGGGATCAGAACAAAGCCTTCTGGGCATAGATTTGAAAACGCATGCATTCCGCGCATGGCATGTTTGGTTTTTTTTTCAAATAGGCGAATTCCCATCCCTGGCTCAACCTTCTTTTGTAGTTTTTTCCGGATGACAGTTCTGGTACAATTATTATCTGCCTCTGAAACTTGTCGAATGATTGATGAAAAACATATTCTGAAAAAATCCTTAATCTCCTCCCTGCACACTAGTTCATTGATACCGGTTCTTATGTGCGCCAGCTCTTTTAATATAAAGTGTTGGAACCAGTTATTACGGTATGGAAATTCTGGGACTCCTTCAAGATGGGCAGGTTCTATGTAGTTGAGTACATGTGAATGGATTTTTTCCCATCCAGACTCCATTTCATCATTTGGGAGGGGGGTTGTCTTTACACGCGCCAGCATTCTGGAAAACGGATCAACGTCAATTCCAATACTATTTCTTCCCAGGATGGCAGCTTCTACATTAGAAGTCCCACTCCCCATAAAAGGATCAAGGATGGTATCACCATAGGATGAATATCGCTCAATGATCCAACGGGGTAGCTCGGGGAAAAACTTGGCAGGGTATTTGTGAATTCCATGAGTATAGGCTCGTTGATCCCTACTTATAAACAAAAACCTATCTCCATTATTTACGGACAGATCTTGAGGAATATTGCCAACTAACTCGATGGTTTCAGTACTCATCACTGGAATTAATCTAGAACTTCCGTCATTGGTTTACGTCTCTGGATAATATCTCTGAGGATTGATTATTAAGATACATACTTTCCTGTAAATCCGTTAAATCTTATATGTTTCACTATGTTTTATAAGAATAGCCGAGTAGTAATGCCACTGTTTCCCGTGCATATTAAATCGTATAATCATTTGCACTAAAAATATGCATGAGGCCGATATGATCTTCATTTTATCGCTTTCTACAATCGCTGACTCAATTGCTCACACATTTGTTTTTTGAAAGATGAGTAACGATTTTCTTTTATAGCCCGCTGAGCACCGCTCATCAACCACCCATAAAGTGCAAGATTTTGCATCGCAGATATCTGTAGACCCAGTATCTCATTACATTGAAATAAATGCCTCAGATAAGCACGAGTAAATGTTTGACTCACATATGTGTTAAGTCCGCAGTCAAGTAGAGAAAAATCACTTGCCCACTTCTGATTCTTAATATTCAGGACACCCTCTGTCGTAAATAACATTCCATTACGTCCATTTCTAGTCGGCATCACGCAGTCAAACATATCTACACCCCGCTCAATGGATTCCAATAAATTCTCTGGAGTACCAACTCCCATTAAATAGCGTGGTTTATTCTTGGGAAGTTCCTCACAGGTGACTCCTACCATCTCATTCAGCGTCTGTGTTTCCTCTCCGACGGAAAGTCCACCAATTGCATATCCTTGAAAACCGATCTCTATGAGTTGATGGGCTGATTCACGACGAAGATCCTTGAATATGCTACCCTGAACAATTGGAAATAGTGACTGATGATGACCATACAAATGCTCTGTTTCCTGAAATCGTATCAAACATCTTTTCGCCCAATCAATCGTTCTTTGATGTGCCTCTTGAGCACGAGATCGTGTCACTCCAGCTGGTGGACATTCATCAAGAACCATCATAATATCAGATCCTAAAATTCGCTGAACATCTATCACATGCTCTGGAGTAAATTGATGCTTAGACCCATCAATATGACTTTGGAAAGTTGCACCATCATCTGTGATCTTACATCGACTTGCCAAAGAAAAAACCTGATATCCACCAGAATCCGTCAGAATAGGACGATTCCATGCCATAAATTTGTGAAGTCCCCCTGCCTCTGAGATACAATCCATTCCTGGACGTAAATACATATGATATGTATTGCTAAGTATTATTTGTGATTCTAAATCACTGATTAGCTCACGAGGAGACAAACCCTTGACAGTTCCCAGCGTCCCTACTGGCATGAATACCGGAGTTTGTACAGCACCATGGCTGGTGATTAGTTTACCAGTTCTGGCATCACCCGAGACATGTGATAGTTCAAATCGCATTTCAAATAGCAGGGTTGGTGTTGGATGATCCGTTCAAAGCATATCTTAGAATCGCATGGGCAACCGGATTGATGCCAACAGCAGTCACCTTATGATCAGAAAAAATTAAGAGAATGTCTTCGGGGATATGCGTCATATATCGATCAACCTGATTATCCCATTTACGATAATACTGTAGAGGAGAAATGACTCGGCAATAAATAGACGAATCAATTTTCATTTCGGTTGATCGCTGTCCCTGAGAGACTATAAATGAGGATTCATCAACGATTACAGTGACAGGGGGAGAGAATCCTATAAAGCCCACAAAAATAATTAGACAGGCAATTCCAATTTGGGCAGTCCAAAACCACAGTGTCAGATCCTGACTTTCAGAAAACTGTTCATGGAATAGGCTCCAACTCAAAAACTGGAGAATGAGTGCCATCACTATCACGCTGGAAATGATAATCAGGTACCATGCTTCTGATTGTCTCCTGTTTTTGATTCTATGGTGTAGAAAGTATCCTAAAATAGTATGGCTTGAAGACCATCGGCCACGACTTGTATAAATGATACTCGAGATTGCACCTACCGGTTGAGTTGCTGTTGTAATGAGTCCAGCATTGCCGCTTTTCGTTGAAGCTGATCTTCAAGGGCTAGTAATTCTAATTCACGTGATTGAAGCATATCAAAACTCTCAGCGATTGCCCGCTCACGAATTTCAAAAGGGGCTTGTTCCATGTACCCACGCTCTTCAAAATACCGCTTAAAAAGCCAGTTATGTTTTCCAGCTTCCATTAATTCTGCAAACCTGAATGCCCCCAGAGATGCCCAATCCATCATCGCCTCTATTCGCTGAGTTAATTGACCAACTCCAATGATGACCTGTTGGAGTGTATCAGCACTTGCTTGAACTGATTCATACAGGTCTGCCTCATTTAAGAGCTGTGCAAACGTTCCATCTCCCTGATCTAATTTACCAAGAATGGATTCCACTCCTTCGGTCGCTTGAGTCGCAAGCATCACCAATGCTTCTGCATCATCTCCTAAATTAGCCATCAGGCGCTCAGTTTCTTGGGCCGTAGAAACCATACTATTGTATAATTCAGGGTCATATACGAGCTTTCCGAGTGTACCTTCTCCAGCACGAATATCATCAATAATCCGCTCAAATGAAGTAGCAGACTCTTCAAATCTCTGAACAGATGCAAGCGCCTTATCTGTAATCTCAAAAAGATCAAATGGATCAATACCAACGATCAAGTCATCGTTGTCCAAAGGGGTTAGCCCATTCAATGATATTGGGGGATTTGTAAGTACGACAATCATACTTCCAAGAAGTCCCTGTGTCTTAATTTCGGCTTGAGTATTTTTATGTAAGATTGAACGGGCGCTACTGCGGATTCTCATAGTGATTTCTATCTTGCCACCCGGCTCGCTCGGAAGTGCAACACTTTCAACTGCGCCAATACTCACCCCCTGAAATTGGACATTAGCGCCTACACTGAGCCCAGCGACTGAATTAAACTGAGAGCGAAGTTGAAATTGATCACTAAATAAGAGTGTCCTATTGCCGACAAGGAATAGAATCGCGGTGAGAAGTCCAATCCCAAGGGTAACAACAATCCCGACTCGAAATTTTGTAGACATGGTGAAGGACCTAAACGTTAATTATAATCATCAATAGATATATCACTGTAGTATAATTCAAAAAGTGATCACTTATGATACCACTATCCTTTCATTCGCCTCATTCTGGGGACGCTTAAATCTGAAAAAATCACGCGCGTTATTGTAACAAATATTTTGAATCATTTCTCCCAGCCAATTTAAGTCATTGGGAAGTTCTCCATGATGAACTTGTCCTCCAACCATATTACAAAGAATTCGACGAAAATACTCATGCCTTGGAAAAGATAAAAAACTTCTGGAATCAGTTAACATTCCAACGAAACGACTGATTAATCCCATATTAGAAAGTGCGGTCAACTGCCTCTCCATTCCATCAATTTGATCCATAAACCACCATGCAGTACCAAATTGGATTTTTCCCGGTATTGGATGCTCAGAAAAATTACCACACATAGAGGCAAGAACTTCATTGTGGGCGGGGTTTACAGAATAAAGAATAGTTCTGGAGAGATACCCAGACTGATGTAGTTGATCTAAGAAATGTGCCGTCGCCTTAGCAATCGCAAAATCTCCTATCGAATCATAACCGCAGTCAGTTCCAGGGGCAAGCGAATTATTGTTTCTTAGTGCAGACAGATGAAATTGCTGAGTCCAACCAGCGGCATGATCCATCTTCGCTAACTCATAAAGTAACCAACTCTTAAAGACTCTTATCTCGTGATAAGAGGGAATATTGCCTTGCATTGTAGAATCAAATACTTTCTGAATATCTACCCTCGTATACTCTTCGGCATATAGTTGCTCTTCTCCATGATCACTTACCATGCATCCATGTAAAGCAAAATAATCATGCCTAGTCTGCAATGCTTCTAATAAGCTATCTGGGGATTCAATACTCATCTGGACAGATTCAGCTAAATCTTGAATGTATTGTATCCAAGAAATTGGGTCCTTAATCTGTGAGGCTTTATCGGCTCGAAATCCGGGAACGACTAGTATCTCACTAGTTTGGTTTGCTAATGCAATATGGGAAGAAAGATGTTCTATTGGATCATTTGTAGTGCATACAACATGCACATTCATTCGTTTGAGTAATTCTTGACAGCTATACTCTGGTGTTTTCAGTAGTTCAGAACATTGATCAAAAATTCGCGCTGACGAAGTTGGGGTTAATAGATCATGAATCCCAAAATATCGAATGAGTTCAAGGTGTGTCCAATGATAGAGGGGATTCATTACGGTGTAAGGAACTGTTTGTCCCCAAGCGTCAAATTTCTCACGATCTGAGGCACTACCAGTGCAATAGCGTTCTTCTACCCCGTTGATTCTCATTGCACGCCATTTATAGTGATCCCCTTCAAGCCATGCCTGAGTAAGGTTTTCAAATCTCCGATCAGATGCTATATCTTCTGCCGGCAAATGACAGTGATAATCAATGATAGGCATGTCAACTGCATACTCATGATAGAGTATCTGCGCTGCAGTGGTGCGCAGTAGAAAGTTTTCGTCAAGAAAATTTGACATCTTTCAAAAAGATTTTAATGGGTGAAATCACTCCTTATATCGTTGGTGGGAGGAGGTTGATGATCGGAAGATTTAATTTGTTGGGATCCTAAAAAGTTTGAGATTGATTTATAGCCAGTGAGTTGAGATTCGTTGAGGCATCTCATTATGACCTATGTAAATCGCTTACCAAAGGTTATTCTCAATGATTTCGATATTCATTGAAAAAATCAATCTACCAACCGTAAAATTAGGAGAGCCTCCATAGGGAGGCTCTCCTCCTCATATAACCATGATATATGAGTCCCCCCCCTGTAGAAGGGCGGGTAAATTCACCAGATGTGATATGTAACAACATGCAACAGCATAGGTTCCAATCAATTTCAATTTTTTTGTCCATGATCATGAATGCGGATAAAAATATAGACAATTCGTGGCTTTATTCATTGTTAAGTGTTCAAATCACTCAAGAAAATCATTAGATGGACGATTTCATTTTGATTAAACACAGTTTACTCTATTGAAGCATGTTTCAATGCATTGGGTCAGTCTAAACTGGGTTTGAGTAATTGATATAATCTAAGGCCATCCTCATGATTAGGATCCAGCTCTAACAATGCCTCTACGGCGTGAGTTGCCATTAGCAAATCCTTCTTTAGAATATAATTGCGTGCGAGTTGGAATTGGAACTCTGGTATATCTGAGTCTAAAGATACGGCCCTTTCAAAATGTTCTTGTGCAATCTCAAACTCCTTTTTGCGCTGAAAAATCAATCCAAGATTGAAGTGAATGGTAGGAGATTCTTCAAGATCGTTTGCTGCTCTATAATACTCTACCGCTTCATTAAATCGTCCTTGAGCGGTAAGGGCATCTCCCGCATAGGCATAAGGCAATGGTAGATAGGGAAACTCCTGAAGAAGTGCAAGGCTTGCCTTCAAGGCATGATGATGCTGCCCCTCTGATGCATAGTATGACCTCAATTGATCAGTGGCAGCAAACCACCTGAGGTCTCCCCTATCAAGTGCATGTGCAAGTTCCTCTGCAAAGGTCAGGACATCGGATGTATCTTCTTGTAGAGTAGATCTATAATCTAATTGCTTAAATGGCCATGAATTTAATAATTTTTTCAGTCTTAACTCTCCAAAAATTGAATCAATCTCTGTAAAAAGTACTTCTGTTCTGGCGATGCCCGCAGGGATGTAATTTCTGCTTTCTCCCAAAATTTTTGACTCATAAATTGCATTATAAAATGCATCTGCAAATATAAAATACCCTTCAAGATTAGGATGTAGATGCTCCAACATTAAATCAGATCCTATGATTTGATCTTGTGATTTCTTTCGTAATTCATCCTGAATGTCAACTAACGTAGCCGATGCCCTTAGGGCTTCTTCTTGAATAATATGATTAATCTCCTCCGTCGCTCGAAATCTTAATTGATCCAAATCTTTTGCGTGAATATATGCCTGACGGGCTTCATCAAAATCTCCCCGAGCATCCAATCGAGTAGCTAATCCAAACCAAGACGTAGCGGCCATTGAATCCATAGCTATCAGATGTTGAAACCTGTTGATCGACGATGGCAATGATTGATCGGCCAATGCTATTGCATACGCATTTTGCCACTGGTCTGGATCAGTCTCAGATCTGAGCCCATTTTGAAATGGAGGATGTGTTCGCTCATTACTTGCAACCGTACCAATAAAAACCGGGACACCTTCACGCTGATATTTCCTTAGAATACTTTGAAGGTTTCCTCTAAACTGTCGTACTCCATGACGATACATTTCTGAATCTAATGGAATTGATTGCCTACCAACCATACGCTCCATCAAAGTTGACGATCCATCCTGCCTACGCAATGAGGCCTTTAAGACTTGAGACAAACTGTCTTGAATCAATTGTAAAATTCTAAGCGATTGAAGCCGTAAATAGAGATTAACTATGAATCGATTATACCCTAATGACTGTGATGAACCTATGCCTAACGCACCATAAAATTCATTATGTCCCGCATAGATTAGAACCGCATCTGGTAAATGGTCAAGAATGTCATCTACCTGATCCAATATTGTATAGGAATTGATTGCCGCCATCGCTACATTGACGACTTCAATGTGCATATTTGGAAAACTTTGTTGAAGCCGCTGCTCTAACATGCGGGAGAAGCTTCCGCCATAATAATATGGGTACCCAGCGGCGCTAGATCCTCCCTGAACAAAAATTCGCTTCGTAGTGGTGTCTTTCTCCATTCGAAACGCATCATGTAATCCAGTAGGAACACGCGTCTCCCGACGAAAATAGCGACGAGACACTTCACGGTTCATCACAAGATAATCGGGTGCCACCTCAACAGGTACAAATAGAGGGTAGTCTTGGCCGAATCCTGCAATTTGAAGTCCACCCTCAAGCAATGCAAAAAATAGAACCGGTAGACTCCACATCACTGCATAAAAGCTCCACTTTTTTTGTGGAGCAGTATGTTTTAAACTCATTGAATCAGCGCGACGGAAATTGCACTTGACCCCGAATTACCCACCATCCGAATTGTATAGAGCCCACTTGAAAGCGCGCCTGCATCAAACATAATTGAGTGCTGTCCGGCATGCAATTCATCATTGATCAATGTTGCAACTCTACGTCCAATCATATCATACACTTCAATATTAACGCTTTGATGTCGGTCTAAACTAAACTCTATTGTTGTCTGACTACGAAATGGATTGGGATAACTCCCATGAAATGAAAATTCCACTGGAATATTTTCGTGAGAGACGGTTGATACTGTTAGGATATTTGATTTTGGGGGAGGGAGGCGTTGATTGGTATAGATATGAAATTCCCCCGGTTGAAGCTGTTGTGCAATTGATCCCGTAACATTAAGAGAATCTCCTGAAAAATAATCATACCAATATACAGGAGGAGCAGAAATACTGAGGTTGTTGGCTATTGGCCTAACACCAAAATTACCAATAATGATGGCCTCCATTTCGGTCGCATCATGTTGAAGATGAATCCGCTTTCCATCACCTGATAACTCCATAGAGACCTTGGTAGCAGTGCTGCGAAAAATTGAATATTCTCTGCGTATCTGAAGGAGTGCAGACCATGCATCATATACATTGCGCCTCAGCGGATCACTGTAATAATCCCAACGTATAGGCTTTACTCCTGTACGACTCGGGGCAATCGATGGACAATCATTACTATTCCCATCGCTTCGTAAACACTGCTCACCAAGATTCCCATAACCATATCCGAGTTCGCCAAATTGCCAAAGCATCTTAGGGCCTGGAAGTAGAAACTGAAATGCACCAGCCATTTTCAAGCGATCCAATGCAGTTGGTAAATGGCGAATATTGTAGGTTCCATGATTCAGAGGATTAGATAGCTCACAGCCATTGCCACCATTGGGGTGACGCTCACACGCTCCATAACTTCGCATCTTATGCATCAGCCACTGCTCATCGTGGCTTTCCATGTACACAACAATATGAGGTAGATCCCAGTTCCGTCCACCATCACCGTAATAGGCACGGCTAAAATTGCTGTTTTGGCCTTGATTATATCCCATGAGTGCCTCTTGAAATGGATGAGTGACATTACTCCATACCATCATTCCTGGAAATCCTCGGTCAACTCCATATGAAGCTAATTCTCTTTCCTCTTGATCTTGTGTCCAATGCTCTAAAATGATGTAAGCATTGGGGTTTACATTCCATATCGCATCGGCCATGCGCTTAATCAGTCGTATACGAGAAGGATCATAACGATCCCAAGCTTCAAAACTTGATCTGGAATTATGCTGCGTAAATCCCTTAGACAGATCAAAACGAAATCCGTCTACATTGAACTCCGTCAGCCAGTACTGATTGACACGATCCAGCCAATACTGCGTGTAGAAATTCTCGTGGTTTAGATCAAAGAATACGTTGTACGGATGCGTTGGAGGAATATTGATCCATGGATTATCATTTGAAGCCCCATAAAGGGAAACAAGGGGGGAAGGAAGATCTACATGATTGTAGACGACATCCAATATTACTGCTATGTCTCGTTTATGCGCTTCATCGATAAATTTTTTCAGATCATGAGCCGGTCCATAATATTTATCAGGAGCGAAGAAAAAATTCGGCTGGTACCCCCAGTTAAGATTTCGGCCAAACTCGGCAATCGGCATTAACTCTATCGCATTGATTCCAAGTCGTTCTAAATATCCTAAAGTATCCGTCAAGGTTGTCCAATCATGGGCGTGCAGAAAATCGCGTAATAAAAGCTCATAAATGACCAATTCCTCATGCGCAGGAGGTTCAAATTCTTTCACCGACCATGAAAACGAATCTTGATCCGTTTGGAGCACCGAAACAGGTCCAGTGGTTTTTCCTGACGGATAAGGCTTTAGATTAGGATATGTTGTTGATGAAATAGACTTATCATGTTCTTCGTCTAGAATTAGCGTTGAAAACATATCTGCGAAGCGCAAATCTCCCTCTGCCACATACTGATATCCTATCTCCTGACCATGAGGTAAATTTTCAAGTGTCTTCCACCAGTAGACACTATCAGGCTGAGCTACATCACGCAACATAAGCCCCGAATCGTCAATCTCCCAATCATTAAAATCTCCCATTACATGCATGTAACATTTATCGGGAGCAAAAACGGACAGCGTCACACGTGATGGGTCATTGGGGTCATAGTTCAAACCATCTACGATACCTGAGGGGCGTGCGCGATTGGTGATCGCTGGTGGAGACAGACCTACTGAGTCAGATACCATATGCCCTTCACTATTGGTAGCCGTAACCTTAAATGACACATCACATTCTATGGGTTCATCCAGTTGGTAATAGATGATACCTCGTTCAAAGTATTTAAAGCCGTCGGATTCGTCGTCATTGACCTTTACTGTGATACTGGTGATTTCGGATGATGAAAATACTCCAGCACTCACGGCAAATACAGCCCCGCTCTCATTACGGTGACGGGCCATCTGAAAAATCATTAGGTCATCAACAGATAGGACTGAGTTGTTATTATCATTAGGATTAATTCGGTCGTTGAGAGGGTCTGTGATCCAAGCATTATTACTTCCTGAATCATTGAAATGGGCGTGTATTTTGTACTGATAGGACTTGCCTACCTCTAATGGGTAAGTATAATGCCATTGCCCCCAGAACTCATCATACGTCATCCTTGATGGAGCATTTGGATTTATTCGCCCACCACTGTTAGGCCCCCATCCATTAAATTCTCCTGGAAGAAATACATTGGTGACAATGCGGTCGGGAATCCACCGAAATGTTACATCTACATTCGTTTGCTGGCCATAACTATGACCAGCAATGACTGTCAACAGTAGTGTTAACAGAAAGAATCGTAAAAAAATGAGATGTAGAATGGTGATGCTCGGTTTCAAACTGGTAACCCGTAATCGCCGACCGCCACCTTAAACCTCACTCTCAGAAATCTTACGAATGACCAGAGGTTGAAAATCGTATCTATACGAAAATCCCATATGACATGATCCATTGGCATGGATCCACTGACGAAGATGACGCTTACTGAATCATGACATAGGCGAATAGAGGATCAACACTGAATTCGCGATTAGATCGCAGGTCATTCTGATTATTTACTGAAAAAAATTGTAAAAAAAATCTTTTAAACATGATGTACATATTATGAAGAGCAACCCACCCGTTTCTGACCTGCCTTTGAACCTC
>JAPOTS010000043.1 GCA_026709065.1 Bacteroidota bacterium | reverse complement strand
TGACAATTATGATGCAATTGAGGTAAGTAAGACAAAGCATATTCCAGTTGATTATCCAGGAGCAATGGGGGTTCCTATTAGCTTCTTGGACAAGTACAATCCAGAACAGTTTGAGATACTGGGCATGGATCGACCATTGATTGAGGCATTAACAGGAAAACAGAGTCGATTTTTGATCAAAGGAAAAGAAAAATTTGCTCGCATTGTTATCCGTAACCGTCAAATCTAAATCCTGTATTGATAATGTTGTAGTTAGGTACTCATCAACTCAACGTTACTCTGCGACATTATAAAGCGTCTTTAGTATTGTTATGAAAAAAAGTATACTTTGTGGAATTATCCATCTCATGGTCTATGGCGCAATTGCGCAGCCTCAACCTGACACTCTTCGTCTGGATTTGAAACAAGTTCTGGAACAAACTCTGTCAGTGAGTCCTGATATTCGTGCTGCACTTTCCAATGTCAGATGGGCAGATGCCCGTTATGCTTTGGCAAAAAGCTCCCGATTTCTTCCTGATGCCACTGTATCAACAGGATTTTCAGCAGTCCCTGGAATTAATAATCCTAATAATATTCCGAATGAAGAGCTCTATCTTGACCCTGCCGTTCGTAATGATTACAGCAACTTTAGTCCTTATGCAGAAGCTGAAATTTCGATGCTCCAGCCTATCTATACATGGGGTGCTCTGAGCGGCTCAATTAAGGCTGCCTCTGCGGGGGCAGACTTGGAAAATGCCCGGGCCCAAGAAACAATAATTCAGGCATCGGTACGCGCAGCTGAATTCTATTATAATGTTCTATTGACTAATGAACTTACCCTCTTAGCATCCAAGGGAAGTAATTTCGTGAAAATGGCTCTCAATGAAATTTCCCGACTTCTTGATGAAGGAAGCCCTGATATGGACGATGCCGATCGCTATCAGGTGCTGATTTTACAACAAGAGAATGAGCGTCAGATTGTTGAGATTCAGCAAAAAAGTAAGACCGCTCATGTTGCTCTGCGAAGACAACTCATGTTAAACGATTCTATCCAAGTTATCCCTATTCATAACTCTTTAACGCCGCTTAATTTTGAACTAGAAGATTTAGCCTACTATCAAAATAAAGCGATGATGTATCGACCAGATATTCTTCAAGCGCGCGCTGGAGTCACCGCCACAAATGCACTGGTACGGGTAGCAAAAGCAGATTTTTATCCTCAAAGCGCCGTTGGGATTATGTTTGGTGCTAGCGGTGCTTCAAATCGTTTCCGCCAACGTAATCCTTATATTAATGATAGTTTTTCACGATTCAGTACCCGTGCGGGAATTGGATTCGTTCAAAAACTCAACTTTGGTCAGACGCGTGCCCGCGTTGCTCAGGCAGAGGCACAACACAGTTCAGTTAAACATCTATCCATTGGCTTAGAACAACAGGTTCTTGCTGAAATTGAACAATCGTGGAGACAGGTGGCAATTGAAAAAGAAGCGTTAGCCGCTCAGGACAGCTCTTTGGCCATAAGCAAAGAATGGCTCAGAGTTGAGCAGATCAATTTTGATCTTGACTTAGGTGATACTGAAAATCTTATTGATGCTGTGCAGTCAAACCTCAAGATAGAGGCTGCTTACTATGAGGCGGTTCGTCGTTACAACATGGCACTCATTGAGCTACTCGCCAGTGCAGGGATACTTACTCAAGAAATGGACTCATTTACCGAAACCCAATGAAACTAAATAGTTACTTATCACTTACTATCTTATTCCTTTTTCCATCGTTTGTCTTCGCGCAGGTATCCGAAGACGAAGTTGTAGCTGAAGTCCTTGCCTTCATCATATCTCGGGATCAAGAGATTAAAGAGGCGGTTCTGGGGATGGAAGAGGATCCGTCTCTGCGAGAAAAAGCCCGCTCTCTGATCAATGATCAAATTGACTTTAAAGAGATGGGAATGCGTTCTCTCGGACGATTCTATAAGGAAGTTTCAACCGAGAATCAAGAGGAGTTTATTGATGTGTTTAGTCAAATCGTGCGTGCTCAGTCTCTCAATGACCTGTCGGTATATAAATCACCAATTATCATTGAATCGGTTTCAGTAAATGGTGATGAAGCATCTGTCAATACAATAGTTGAAATTAATAATTCCAACTTGAATGTCATTTATCATATTCATCGAAACGAAGATACTTGGTGGCTTTATGATTTCGTGATTGACGATGTTGGAACGGTTGAAGGTTATTCTGTTTCGTTTCAGTCCTATGTACGTAAGCGTGGATTTGAGGCGTTTATGGAGAGCCTCCATAAGAGGCTTGCTAAATTGCAAAACTGATGGTTACCTTCCCCTTGTTCAGAGACGGGGAATTAAGGTGATTCAATCAATCCTTTTGCCAGTTATGTCCGACGTTTGACCTCAGAGTCATCGTGAAGCCATTTTAATTCTTAAGCATTGAGCTACTTGAGAACTGCCTTAAATCATTGATCAATTCTACTTGTTCAAGGGTTGTTGAACTGTTAAGGGCTCGCGAAAAAATAACTTATCCAATTAAAGTTCTTCCTAGTCTCGTTTTTCATCGGATGGATACCTTTTTTGAGGTACATCTCAAAAAATTGTGGCAGATCATGGAATTTTGAGGAATGTTGCCGTACTCTTGAATATTCTGGGGTTACTGTACAACGAAGCCGCGGATCTGACATTGCTGCAGCTTGCGGGCAACTCACGAATCAGGGATCTGTTTAGCCGTAGATTATCTAACAAAGAGCGGTTCTACTAAACCGACTCTCCAGTTTCTCATTTAGATTCTACGATAATCTCTTTTGACATCTCTAATATAATCAATCTCAGATTTTCATATCTGCACTTGTGCACAGGAAGACGTTCCAGAGGACGTAGACCAATCGTTATCTGAGTGGGAATTTCCGCATCAAGAATCTTGGTAGAGATCACATAAAAGTCCCATTCGTCCACATTCATTGGATCAAACGGGGGCTCTTTTCTGGTGTAGACGCAAAAAACATAAATATGTGCCCAACGCTTTTTAACATCGCTATACTCACCCGTGGAAGCATCCCATCCGGTATGAGGGGCAATTCCAAACCGTATATCAGAATAGACATTCTGACTCCATGACTGAACATATGCAGCACTTTTAATCTCAATCTTAACACCAGAGTCCAATGTAATATCAGCATCCCCCCACTCTCTTCTTGGAGTAGAGTGAAGATCTAATGCTGAAGCGATTAAAAATTCTGCCAATATCCCGCGCTCAGTATTATCAAGGAGTACTGAACTTCGCCATCTCCAGTAGTCCAGCAGTGTTAAACCATTAGAAGCCCCATCTCCCTTGAAGCGTTCCGTTCCAACCATTAGCTCAGCAGGAAGCTGAGATAATCCATTAGCCATAAATAGGTGATGTTAATTCAATTGACTTGAACATAGACTTTAGTCAGATGTTCGTAGCACCCGTGAAAGTTCTCAAGACATGATCCTATAGAATGGGAAATGAAAAAACCGCTTGTTCGATGGCTTTCAAGTTGGGAATTTGGATATCAATAGTCATCAAGTCTCAAGGATACTATGATCCAATTTACTATAAATTTTTATATTGATATCTCGCAGCATTTGTTGTTGAAATACATAACATCCGATTCTTTATAGACTTTATTTCACCGCTCGGGTGGATTCCCCTCTGTGCTATCAGTGGGTCTTTAGTATGTTTTTGCATGCGATATTGACGAGGCTCACGGAAACCCATACTCCAACCATTAATAAGAGACCTCACACTGTTCCTTAAACATATCTCGCACAAGTTCAATCCGTTCACATGCCCATCCCTGCGCAGCTTCGGGTACATCATCTATGATGTGGTCAAAATCTGCTCCCTCTTTCGCCCATTGTAAGGCAATGTTCAAATCCTTCGCTGAGTATTCTGAGAGTGGTTTCTCTATCATACCGTCGGCGAATGAGTATTATAATAACGAAATCGTTAGTACAATAAAGAATTTTCTAAGTTCCAATATGTAATGATATGAACTTTGAAAACCATCAGAAATTGCATGATTCTCTGGGGCTCCATGACCTATGATTGATTATCTTTCCATTGAAAACTCGCCTTTAACTTTTCGCGTGTCTTCTCCTTTGTTTGGTTCTATCACGTTTTGTGAGGAAACGATTGATTTTGGTTCCACCACATTTATTTTTTCATACGCGATACATTTATAGAATCCTTGTTGCTTCACTCACTACATTAGGATCTCGCTGGCTATATTTCAATGTGGTGGAAATAGATATAAGGCTACATCCAGTAGATGTTTATGTATCGAGTCTACAATGCATTATTTATCCACAGTCCAATGGAAAAAGCGGAGAAAATGACGGAAAAATCAAAGAGATCAAAACTATTGGGAGAGGATACAATAAATTTGAAAATTTCAGAGTTGTTATCCTCTTCTTCTGTGATAGTCTGGACCTCTACCCACACGATTCGTGGTAGAACCCTCACATTTAAGATTTGAAACTGAGGTGCCACCAGAATACAAGATATTCTCTGGTATAAGGGACCCACAATAGTATGATCACACTTAGAATTAAAAGGAGCGGAAGAATAAACAAGCCAAGCGTTGCACTTTTGGCAAGACTGCTGCGCGCAAGAGATGCAAAATTCCGCGTGCTTTGAAAATTGCAGTAGATGCTAATCAGAAACCAAGAACATGCAAGCGTAACTCCCATGATATCCATTTGCTGATCATTGAGATCTGGCGAGACTAATACCAGTGGAAGCATCAATCCAAGGGGAGTATTATTCATCACATTAATCACAAAAAAATGCTCAACCGGAACCCTAGTGCCTGGTTGACGTGCCCCCCATGCCCCTAAGATAGAGGATACTAAAATCATCGTAAAATAGATTGCACTAACAACAAGGGTTGGAACAAATGGATTTGAGGTCAAACTGACACTACGATCAATAATTTGAGGACTCAATAGAATAGCGATGGCTTCAATCATTCCTAAGTCTCTGAATGCCTCAATGAGTATTAAAACAACTGCCGAAATTAAGACACCCTGTGCAATCACATATCCAAATGAAGCACCTCCCAGAATAGCGCTCTCACGATAGAGAGTTTCTCGGTGGGGGTACTTATTCAACACATAATTCATCATTACTTCGGGAAATCTGCGATACCAAATACAGACTAATAGAGTCAGAAATATTGACATCCATCCCATCAGTAAAGGCCATGGCACACTCTGCTCTGGAGGCTCTCCAAAATTAAAGGTGAATACATTCTGACTTTCAGTGTAAATGCCCCTTAGAACCTCATAGGCAGGGCGCTTCTGTCCAGACGGATCAATGAGTCCCCATTGGATTGAAGCTTCTAAGTCATCTTTCCATCTGTAAATAAAAATGACCTCTAAGTCACTCTCTAATAAGTCTGGAAGATGATCTTCCAAAAAACGTCCCTGAGATTCAGGGGAAAATTCATTAAATAAACCATAAGATTCCGGATTAACTTTTTTTCCAAACCTCGTAAATCCAATTGGCGTAGAACTTTGCCATTCATCAATGATCTCGGTCGGAACTGTTGTTCTGCGCGTATCAATCAAAACCAAGTCCACATGCGAAGAGCACTTGTCTTCTGCAACAAATGCAGATGTGTAATAGAGTGTGAGATCGGGAGCAGACTGTGCTAACGCCTCAAAGTATTCACACGATAATGGGTTGCTCGTATCACTCTTTGATGAAACGCCATAATAATGTGCAGATGGATATAAAAGATGCATCCACTGTGCTTGACTGAGTTGGCGCTTAGCATATTCAAGCGTATCAAGTAGAGGGCTAGTCGGTAATAGAAGAACCGGCAAATCCTGAAATAATGTGATCCCCATCGTATCTGCCGCTTGAACGATAGAGATGTCCTCTAAGATGGGTAATTGGAGTGCTTCCACTCCAGCTTCGCGAATGTCAATTAGATCCTCAACCGTAGGAGGATCTGAAGCATCCCATACCACACCCCTGAGCGGTGTTTTCTGACCCTGTGCACCCTGAATGCATGAACAAATAAGCACTCCAATACACAGAATGGCACATCCGCGAAGCATCTAACTAATAGCTTGCTACGCTACGTTGTCCAGCAAAAAAGACAGCATTGGATAGCAATAGTCTACCCTGGTAATAAAAACCTCTGTATACGGGGTTATCCATGAAATAAATCACCTCACCTTGACCCATTGACTCCACCCCAAAGACTAACGAGTTCTCCAAAGATGCAAGGGTTTCAGCACCTGCAAAACCAGCGACTGGCTCTGCGTTGGTTAAAACCCCCACATTCCAACCATCTTTGAGCATCTCAAATGATTGTGATCTCACTTTCAATGCATAATAACTGTCTTGATACCCAAAAGCAAGCGGATGAGTAGTATCAATTATTACACGAAAGATTGCTCCTGGAATATCCTCTGAAATCGCATGACGGGCACGTTGGGCGTAAAAGATCGTCTCAGTCTCCAATGAATCTGACTTTTCATCGGATTTGGATTTGGCATCCAATTTAAAGCCATCTTTGCCTGCAAGAAAAGCAGTAGCTCGTTCAATAGCTATCAATCGTCCACCCTCTCGGATCCAATCCTGAATATCATCAAGTCTGCTCTGAGACAGTATATCCTCATAATTACCAGAGGGCAAAATGATGACATCAAAGCGATAAAGGTGGAGATTTTTAAAGTCATCTTGGTCTATCAGGGTTGCAGGATATTCAAGCTGTTCATCAAAAAAATGCCATAACTGTCCAAGAGCATTTGAATTGATTGATGGCCCTGATACAATGGCAATACGCGGAGGATGAATATAGACGACATCACCAGATCCAAAGTCTACGCCTTCAGTGACAAACGTTGTGGAGAGAGCATCAACTTGCTGACGAGTACGGCGAGCACTCTGAAAGACAAGCGAGTCAAAATCAGCACCCCTTTGTTCGCGTGTCATTATCAATGCGCCCTCATTGTATGACCGATCATTTATCTTGATTGGAATTTCCGTGTAACGGGCTTTGACTCCTGAACGTAACAAGTCAGCAAGAAAACGTGCATCTTCAAAACTTTTCCACTCCGCAATGAATGCCACGGGGTTATTGACTTGATCAAACCCTTGCTTCGTCGGTATCTTTTGTCCCCAGTCAATCTGAGAATCAAACGCATAGGAATCTACACCATAGACATAAGGGAGTGCCCACGCAGTAATGTCATAGGTCAAGGAGTCCTCTAACTCGGGCTCAGGTTCAAAAAGAACACTGGCGAGTACCCCTTTGGGTTGAGCGGCAGGGATGATGAGATCACCTTGAAAAACCTCTATGGGCTGACGACGACGAGTCTGATAAGAAAATCCAGTTTGTGTTGATGGTTCTATAGCATATCCATATTGAATTCCAAGTAAATCAAGATGCTCTGAAAGTATCTTCACTTGATCGTGCTGCCCGTGATATCTGACCATATAAGTTGTATGATTCCCAGTGGGGACCTCGGATGCATCTTGAAAAAACTTCGTGAACTCACTGATAATCTGATCTTTATGTATGTGAGCAACTTCAATTGTAGATAAGCTAGTGGTATAGTGATGATCAATTCGATCTTTCAGGGTCAATGTGTCCCCTTCGGCCGTCAATATCCCTAATCCTGCGCGCCCAGATCCACCCTGTTCATAGGTCATTCCAAGAGCCCCATTAAACATGGGCCAAGTATCTCCATATCCAGGGTAAAAGAGATCAAAAACCTGTCTGGTAAAAAATAGCCATCCCTCAGCATCAAAATATTTTGCATGGTTAGTACCAATCAATTTCTGAAGGTCACGTTGCCAAGATGTGATATATTTATGGAATGGGATCGCAGCAGGAGGGAAAAAATATGGGCTGTTGACTCCTTGTTCATGAAAATCCACATGAATATGGGGCATCCAACGGTTATAATGTGGCAACCGCTGACGCGTCTCAATTTGAGTCCCCCATGCCCAATCTCTATTAAGATCAAAGTAGTAATGGTTGGTTCTGCCCCCCGGCCAAGGCTCCGAATGTTCGCGGGCTTCTGGAAGAACGTTTTGTTTTCGACCGCGAGTCTGACGATAAAAATTAATATATCGATCTCGGCCGTCAGGATTGAGGCATGGGTCAATAATCACGACTGTATTGGCAAGCCATTCAGAAATTTGCTGGTTTTTTTCAGATGCCAAAGTATAAAGAACCTTTAATGCAACCTCAGTCCCAACGGACTCATTTCCATGAACGTTGTAGCTCAGCCATACAATGGCAACTGGAGGATCGTCACTCGCTGAACCATCTGCTAACTGGGCGCGATGCAGGTTTGCAGTGCGAATTTCTTCAAGTCTAGACATGTTTTCATCAGAAGAGATGATTAAATATTGTAACACTCTCCCTTGATACGTATGACCATATTCCACACGCATTACATTTGAGGATGACTCAGCGACATGCAGTGCGTAGTCATTGACGCGGTGATGAGGCGTAAATTGTTCGCCTAGCTCATAGCCTAAAAATTCTGCTGGACTCAAAAGTTGAGCCGAAGCAGAATAGGCCACCAACACGGACAGAAATAGCGAAATTAGAAATTGAGTCATTAGTTTGGATGCGCGCGTAATGCAATAAAGCGGAGTTGTGTATTTGTTTTTCCTTTCCAATAATTCTCTTCCACATGACACAGAATGTCCACAGTTGTTTTTTGGATACGAGCATCTTCAACAGTTTGATAGTGGCTTGCCATCCCAAAACCAATCGCATTGATCTTGATTGTATTATCAGTGCTCTGAACATCCATTTTGAGGTGCTGACCAGAGGATAATAATTTAACCGAAGTAGGGAGCAAATTTTCAATCATAAACAGGGGAGATTCATTAGACTTGCCAAATGGTTCGCATAAGTTGAGGACACGTTGAAATTTCCCTGGAATGTCTGCCAGTTTCAGTTCTGCATCATACTCAAGCAGGGGGGCAATTGTTTGATCTCCTGATTGTTTGGAAACTTCTGCATTCAGAGACTCCTTAAATAATGGAAGGTCTTCTTTATTTAAGGTAAGTCCAGCCGCTTTTGCATGCCCGCCAAAGCGAATGAGTACATCCTGACAGGACGTAAGGGCGTTGAGTATATGAATTTCACCAAATGTGCGAGCACTACCGAAAATTTGAGATCCGTCAGAATTTGGAACATCGGTTAAGATGACAGTTGGAACCCGAAATTCCTCAACAATTTTAGACGCGGCCATACCAAGAATCCCTGGATGCCACTCAGGATGATGAAGTACGAGTGCGTTAGTATACTGACCCGAGAGTTGAACTGTAGCAAGTTTTTTGGCTTTCGGGCGCAATTTTGCTCCTTCTGCCCTTCGTGCATTATTAAGCGCATCAAGCCGCTGAGCGAGATCATGTGCGTCTGCATCAATGTCGGCCATTAATAGATGTAAGGCTTCTTGAGCATGCGACATCCGACCTGCTGCATTGAGTCTTGGGCCAAGCTGCATACCGATATCAGATGCCTTAATGCACTTTTGATTCAAGTTTTTTGAGCACGCAATTAATGCTTTTATGGCGGGATGATTGGATGAAGAGAGCACCTGGAGTCCCTCACGGACTAAAATCCTGTTTTCTCCCACGAGTGGCATAATGTCACAAACCGTAGAAATGGCGACTAAATCAAGATATTGATCAGCGATTTCAATGGGTTTTCCCAAGGTTTCTAAGGTCACTTGGATGATTTTGAACGCCAATGCACATGCAGAGATTTCTTTATTCGGATAGGCGCATCGCGCCTGATTTGGATTGACATGAGCATGACACACTGGCTCCGAACCATCATTTTCATGATGGTCACAGATAATTAGATTGATTCCTAATTGCTTGACTAATTCAGCCGTTTGCTCATCATTAGTCCCACAGTCTACAACAATAATTAGTGAGCATTTTGTTGCTTGGGCATGATTGACCCCGCTTTCATGAAACCCATGATTTTCTTCCTGACGATGAGGAATATAATATTCGGTTTCAACTCCGTGAGATTGCAAAAATTTCAATAGTATCGCTGTAGATGTCACACCATCAGCATCAAAATCACCGTAGACTAGCACCCGCTCCCTTTCGTTAATCGCCTGTACAATTCGTTGTGCGGCTAGATCAATATCCGCCAACATGTGGGGATCAAGTAACTCTTGTGCGGTTTCACGAAAGTACTTACGAGCGGTTTCAAACGAATTGATTCCACGAAGTATCAAGACCCGAGTGAGAGACTCAGGAAGTGAGTTCAACTCATTGCTGAGTGATTCTATGATTGTTGGATCGTGAATCGTACGCTCTTTCCATTCCATTCTAATATGTATCTCTGCCCCCCTACATCAGTGGGATGATGAAAGCGGAGCGGTTTTCGTTATGATCACCTTGTGGTTTACTCCGCTGAAAAATGGTAAAATCCATGAACGAGAATCAGATAATGATTTGTCAATATCGCAGTAATTCTTAGATCAGACTCAACTGATTCCACAGTGAAATCCCATAACTGGAGAACATTGATCTGTCCTGCCATGTGAACCTTGCTTACCAACTATAGAACCCAAATCCATTGGTGCATGTTGAGAAATGTACATAGAGAAACTTCAAGACCCTGGGACTTGCGAAGCAATTCACAGTGGCTCCTGAGCATGTTATTAAAGTGACTGAATCATGAATTCGTTCTTAGTCCATACGGTCAAAGTCTCGCTCCGGTGTATATTTGGTAACGAAGCACTACAGATATAGGCATAACCGAGCGAAATTTAACCATAATTCTAATCTTAACAAATTCTTAGTAAATTTTCTCAATTATCCTGCATCAAAGATAGATGGTAGATATAAATTTCATCAAACACAATCCATTATTAAAGAATAAATCCCCAGTATTTCCCATCTCACCTGATCTACCCACTTGCGTTCGGTGCAAAAATTCTTTGAATTGGAACAATTGGTTTAGCATTGAATTAACTAACTGTTTTCATTTTCGAGGGTTTGGTTAACCTCGCCTCGCGCCTATCGTGGGGTGAGGTTTTTTTTGTTAGCTCATTCAATGATGTATCCCGTATTCATCAATTCCATAGACTCCATAAAGGACCCAATAGATCTTTAATCAATTGTGTTGGGTTCATGATCAAGCATTGCCTAAACATGTTCGACTCAACCAAGAGATCAAACCCTCCGAAGGGCAAATCGGTATTGCGCAGATGCTGAATGATCAGAAGAACTTCGGCTGAAGGTAACGTATCCTGCACTCAATAGTGGGAAATATGCTGAAGATCACTTCCTATTGAATCAATCAATTCAGATAAACCCAAGCACCTTGTCACAGTTTTATTTAAATTCTCTTGTAAAATCTCAAACCATTAAAGAAGAATTGTTGTCTGTAACATCCTCTCAGGTGAACCATCGACATGCATTTTTTATTATTGCCCCCCTATGGTTGACCGCATTTATCGTAAGTTGTCAACTGTTTATTGTTGCCCCTTTGTTACCCCTCATTCAGAATGAATTACTCAATCAAAATGATCCGTCAGATTTTGCACTGGGTTTATTGGGAACGGCTTATTCCATCTCACTGGCAATCTCTACCTTGATCGTTGGCCCGATTTCTGACCGAATTGGGAGACGTAAAGTCCTTATCGCAGGCACAGCCCTGATTGCATTTGTACTGTTACTTCATGGAGCAGTCTATTATTATGAATCCTTACTCATTGTCCGTTCTCTGACAGGCATAGCTGCTGGGGCTTACAGTGGAAGCATGATTGCGTTCGTTGGAGATTATTTCCCCTATAATCAACGTGGGAGAGCAACTGGTTTAATCATGACTGGAGTTGCATGCGGATTGATTATTGGGACACCCGGCGGAATATTAATCGCAGACACATTTGGATTTCAATCTCCATTTATCATTTTTGGGGGGCTGATGGCCGTTGCATGCTTTATGGCGTGGAGATTTTTACCTGAGACGAGAAAGCCTTCAAATCAAACTCTGCTATCAATTCCCAAAGCATTGATGACTTATCGTGAGTTATTGAAGAAATCTCATCCATTGGCTGGAATTCTTGTGTATTTTCTTCTATTCGCAAGCATTGGCTTTTTTATATTCTTTTTTCCAAAATGGTTAGAGGAAGATTTAGGAATTTCCGTGCAACAACTCGCATTTTTGTTTGTCATTAGTGGAATTGGAATCGTTACTGGAACGATCTCTGGCGGAATGATTTCGGATCGCTCCGCCCGTAAACCGATCATCATCATTGCATCAATTGCAATGGTGTCCGTATTTCCCTTGCTCATCTATTGGGCAAAGGGGCTGATGAGTGCTACCATGATCACCGCTGTAATACTGCTATTGGGGTCGCTGCGCACGGGTCCGATCATGGCGTTGTTAACGACGCTCACTTCAGATGCTCAGCGCGGTTCATTAATGGGATTAGTAATTGCAGGCGGGCAATGCGGGTTGGGGATTTCCATTGCTATTTCTGGGTGGATTTATGAAACATCGGGTTTTGAATTGAATGTGATAGCAAGTGCCATCGCCATTATCCTAATGGCAGGATGCGTCTGGAAACTACTCCCTGAACCTAAAGAACCTTGAATGAAACACCTAATGTTAACAGTTGTTTTTGTTGAACATAGGTGGCCAAATCTCTATCATATAGGGCAGTATACTCTGCGTTGACCTGAAGCCATGAATTCACTTTCATAGTTAAGAATGTTTCCCAGATTGAATCGGGTGATTGCTGATTAAAAGCAAGAAAGAGAGTCAAGATTGATTTCAAATGAACATTGGTAAAAATTGTCCGCTCAAAGTTGATATGCCCAGCGGATCCGACCTGCCAACGAATAATTTGATCCTGAGAGACCTTGTAGCGACTACGCAGATCCTTAATTGTCACAATCGTCTGTTTCGCTGCCATCCCTAAGCGTATATTAAGCCAACTCTTTGCTGGATAATTCAGGGCAATTGTCTGCGTTACAATTGCAGGTGATAAAAATCCTGAAATCCGTATGCCTTTTTTGGTGAGATCTTTTTCATCGTACTGATACCCTTTTGCAAATTGAGACCGAATATCCACAGACAGAGCGGGGTTTAGTTCGCCAAAGACAGAGATCTCCGAAAATTTGAATGCACCTTGGAGTTGAATTAGGTCATCTGATTTGCGTAACTCAATTCCATCTTGTTTAACGACTCCAAACGTGAGGCGGGCTTCATACTCTTGTTGAACGTCTCTTGATGTTTTTGTCGCCTTGCCACTAAGATTTGTCCCAAGTGCGAGCGAACTAATGCCCCCCTCATACCAACGCCAAAACCCAACTTGCGAAACCGACACTGTCCCATAAACCTCTGTGCTCCAAGTAGAGTCAGATTGGGCTACAGTTGTCATGGCAAATCCAATGCAAATGATGAAGACTGAAAGCCATTGGGAGGCACGCTGCAACTTACCAATGGAAAATGCCATTTCTCTGATGTGAATGATGCAATTGTTTGGTTGTCCGCTGAATTAACATCAATCTATGAGAAAAATCTAGACTGCCTCAAGCGCCATTACGCGTTTGACAGCTGAATTCGTAAGCGATTACGCGCTCGATCAAGGGATTGCTCAGCACGGATACGATCCTGATCGGTTGAGGCAGTCTTAATCCGTTCTAAGGCACGTTGTTCAGCTTTTTTTGCACGCTCGGTGTCAATTTCAGATGCAGACTCTGCTGTTTCAGCCAGAACGGTCACGACATTACCAATGACTTCAATAAACCCCCCGCTTGTTGCAAATACTGTTTTCTCGGCATTTGAAAGCGTCACGACCAACGGACCAACACTGAGATATGCAATCATTGGGGCATGGTTGTAGAGAATCTGAAAGCTACCGTCAATCCCTGGCGCACGAATTCCAACTGCATCCCCCTGAAATACCCGTTTATCAGGGGCTACAATGTCAACCCGAAGCAATCGCTGGCCGTCACTCATTAAGCCTCTGCTAGCTTGCGTTCCCCGTCTTCAATGACCTCATCAATCGTCCCTTTGTAGGTGAATGCAGATTCTGGTAAATGGTCTAGATCCCCCGAGAGAATCATCTGAAATCCTTTAATTGTGTCTGCAATCTTTACATACTTCCCTTTCGCGCCAGTAAACTGCTCAGCGACAAAGAATGGTTGACTCATATAACGCTCTGCCCTACGTGCACGCTGGACAACGAGTTTATCCTCATCAGAGAGTTCGTCCATTCCTAAAATTGCGATGATGTCTTGTAGCTCTTTATATCTCTGTAAGAGTTGTTTGACATCTTGCGCCGTAGAATAATGTTCTTGTCCCACAACTCGTGGGGTCAATATGGTTGAGTTAGAATCAAGTGGGTCAATGGCTGGATATAATCCTAAGGATGCGATTCGTCGGGACAGCACTGTCGTAGCATCAAGGTGCGCAAAGGCGGTCGCTGGCGCGGGGTCTGTGAGATCGTCAGCAGGTACATAAATAGCCTGAACTGATGTAATGGATCCATTTTTGGTGGAAGTGATTCGCTCCTGCAATTCACCCATCTCGGTAGCTAAAGTGGGCTGATAACCCACCGCGCTGGGCATGCGACCAAGAAGTGCACTCACTTCTGAACCGGCTTGGGTGAATCGGAAAATATTATCCACAAACAATAGAACATCACGGCCTCCAAGATCACGGAAGTATTCGGCAACTGTCAATCCACTGAGAGCAACTCTGGCTCGTGCACCTGGAGGCTCGTTCATCTGACCGAAGATGAGGCTGATACTACTCTTTTTGATGAGATCCATGTCCACTTTGGATAAATCCCAGTTGCCCTCTTCAAGGGCCTGTCTGAACTCATCCCCGTACTGCATGACACCACTTTCAATCATTTCGCGGAGCAGATCATTGCCTTCGCGCGTACGCTCACCAACCCCAGCAAAAACTGAAAGTCCCTCATGGGCTTTTGCGATATTATTGATCAATTCCATGATCAACACCGTTTTTCCGACTCCTGCACCTCCAAAAAGTCCAATCTTCCCGCCTCGAGCGTAAGGTTGGATTAAATCAACAACCTTGATGCCCGTCTCCAACATTTCAACACTCGTTGAAAGATCACTAAATGCTGGGGGCTCACGGTGAATTGGCAGTGTGCCTTCTGCCTTAGGTTGAGG
This sequence comes from Bacteroidota bacterium, assembly GCA_026709065.1. Lineage (GTDB taxonomy): Bacteria > Bacteroidota > Rhodothermia > Rhodothermales > Bin80 > Bin80. The sequence goes on along the minus strand of JAPOTS010000043.1, from coordinate 49,391 downwards.
TAAGCCATCAATGGCACGGCCAACGACATTGAAGAGCCTGCCACGAATTTCTTGACCGGTTGGCATTGAGACAGGCTGTCCAGTGCTGGTTACAGAGACTCCTCGGGTTAAACCATCTGTGGAGTCCATTGCAATGGCTCGCACTCGATTTTCTCCAAGATGTTGCTGCACTTCAAGGACTAGAGGATCCTGAGCATCACGAGAGATCTCAAGAGCATCCAAAATATCTGGCACTTCCTCGGCTGAGAAGGCCACATCAACTACAGGACCAACCACCTGTACAACTTGACCAGTTGAGGTCATCATAAATGAGTAGATTAGTTAAATGGGACGAGAGGTTTATTAGTCATTTCAACCGATCATTAAGTGACATCAGTAAGACGTACGTGCAAGGCCACCTAAATTATTTTTCAGAGTTGGGTTAAAAAAACAGCTATAAGATTCTTAACTTAGGATGCCGTTTAACGATGATCAATCAAAATGGCTTCACTTTTTTCTAAATAAAATTCTAATCATTGAATTTTCTTAAATTTTGAAACGATTTCAATATTGCATCCATGATTTTTATTTAAATGACCATGGTCTGTGCTAACGTTTCAGAATGAATCAACTGATTTTATTGACTGCTGACGAGCTTATTTCATGAAAATATTCATTTACAAAACTTACAACACATCTTTTATGATGACACTACTAGCTCGAATTTCTTTGCCCCTCCTGCTTTGGCTAATAATCATCGTGCCTGTCTATGGGCAATCGCTTCCCACGATTGCCAAAAAAACCGATGGAATGGAAAAATCAGATGGGTTTTTTCCAATATATTGGGATGCAATTACTGGCTCGATTTATCTTGAAATTCCTACCTTAAATCAAGATTTCATATATCTAACTTCTATGCCATCTGGACTTGGTTCCAATGATATTGGGCTAGACCGCAGTCAACTCGGTCGTACGCGTTTAGTCCGGTTTGAACGCAGTGGTCAAAAGATACTCATGGTCATGCCTAATCTTCGTTATCGTGCCGATTCAGAATCACCCGCCGAGCGTACATCGGTGCGAGAGGCATTTGCCGAAGCAATCATTTGGGGATTCAAAATTGAAGCCCAACAGAATGGCAGAATTCTCGTGAATGCAACGGATTTTGTGATACGAGATGCTAATGATGTTGTGGGCCGATTACGTCAAGCGGATCAGGGAAATTTTTCACTTGACAAAAGTCGTAGTGCTGTGATTCCATTGATGCTCAAAGCATTTCCCAGAAATACAGAACTTGAGGCCCGAATCACGTTTACATCATCCAATCCTGGAAATTTCGTCCGCGATGTAGCAGCCGACCCTCATTCGGTTACATTAAGCGTTCGACATTCGCTCATCATGCTTCCTGATGATGGTTATACCCCCAGAGTTTTTCACCCAGGGGCTGGATACGGAGCCATCAGCTATAAAGATTATGCGGTTCCAATCGGTGAAAACATGATGAAGCATTTCATCCGTCGCCACCGTTTGATTAAACAGTTCCCCGATTCAGTGATCAGCGATCCTGTCTCCCCAATCATATACTATCTTGATTCTGGAACACCTGAACCTGTACGAGGTGCTCTCTTAGAAGGGGCGCAGTGGTGGTCGGAGGCCTTTGAAGCTGCTGGATTTTCTAATGCGTTTCGAATTGAAATGCTTCCAGACGGTGCAGATCCTATGGATGTACGATATAATACCATTCAATGGATCCACAGAGCGACTCGCGGCTGGAGTTATGGAGCAAGTGTCATTGATCCTCGAACAGGTGAAATTATCAAGGGGCATGTTTCTCTTGGATCACTCCGAGTGAGACAAGATTATCTCATTGCAGAAGGTTTACTTGCACCCTATCGCGACTCTCCTCTGGACAATGATCCAATGCTATTGATGTCACTGGCTCGCATTCGACAACTCTCTGCACATGAAGTAGGTCATACCTTAGGACTTAGCCACAATTTTGCATCCTCCATCAATCGCCGGTCATCGGTCATGGACTATCCAGCACCCTTTGCTGTCATTAATGAAAACAACGAGATTGATCTCACTAGTGCTTATGCTTCTGGGGTAGGAGAATGGGATAAAGTTGCGATTGCCTATGGCTATGCTCAACCGCTTCCAGAGGAAGATGAACAAGCTTTATTAGATGCGATCTTACAGAGAGCGTGGGATAAAGGATTACTCTATATCACTGACGCGGATGCCCGCCCCACAGGTGCTGCACATCCTCTCTCTAACCTCTGGGATAATGGAGATGACATGGTTCGTGCACTCTATCACGAAATGGAAGTCCGTGACCTTGCACTCAGTCGATTTAATGAGGAAGTCATCCGCATTGGTCAACCCTTAGCAACGATGGAGGAGACATTAGTTCCACTGTACTTGCGCCATCGCTATCAGATAGAAGCCACTGCTAAGTTACTTGGGGGAGTCACCTATAGCTATGCCCTTCGTGGTGATGAGCAAGCCAAAGTGGAACCTGTTGAAGCTCAGGTTCAGCAAGACGCTCTTGATGCATTATTAGTGGCTGTAACGGCGAGACAGCTCAGAGTTCCAGAAACCGTCCGAACTACGCTACCCCCACGCCCGCCTGGTTACCCCACCCACCGAGAGTTATTTCACCGGCATTCAGGAGTCACATTTGATCCTTACACGCCAGCTGCTGCGGTAGCCACGATGGTATTTTCCCAGATTCTCAATCCTGAGCGCGCTGCTCGCTTGACCTACCAGAATGATCTTGATGAGACGTTGATCGATTTTCATAACGTTTTAGAAATCGTCAGTGATGCAGTTTGGGGAGTTGAGATTGCCGACAATGCTTATGAAGCAGAATTACAGCGTATTGTGCAATTGGTCTGGATTGATGAACTCATCGCATTGGCAAATCGCTCAGATGTAGCCCCCGCGGTGAAATCATTCGTTCTGGAACGGCTTCGCGAATTCTCACAGTGGATACCCCAAGCGCAGGCTCCTCAAAGCGATCAAGCAACGCGTTATCATCGGCAAATGGTACTCAGCGAAATTGACCGTTATTTAGGTAGAGACTATCAGGCAGACGAGCACAGAGAACACTCCTCAATCCCTCCTGGCTCTCCAATCGGTTCAAGTGAACGCAGGGAGTTTCACCATCAGTTTTTACATGCAACATCCATAGAATGGTGCAGCCACTAAGTTTCTGCATTGTTGTAATTTGTGGGAATTACAATGATGCTAGTGAAATAGGGTATTCAGTAGGAATTCAGTAATTATCATAGCGCCCCTAAGCTTTATTGTCGGGGCGCTTTTTTGTGGATTCTAAATTGGTGAGATGGCTTATGCCCGAACCAAATTGATTTAGCCACTGACGATAGACCCTCCAAATTGTGAACGATAGCAGAGAAAAATATGTAGATTGGAATAATTTATCCTATTTTGTATGAATTGAGCGAAACGTTCGGTTAGGGTTTGATTTTCAACCCTTAATATCTTTGCAATTGAATAATGATTATACCAGTAACTCCCTATTGCAGAATATGACGTTGTTTAAGTTTTCCTCATGGAGGTTATCTGTCAGCGATGATTTGGACAAACATCTGTCATCATTGGACTAGTATACTGGCCATCCATCTTATCAATGCCATCATTGAAACATCGAGAATCGCTTAAACAAATTGCTTTGCTACATCTTAGGGCTGCCGTAGGTAGTGGAGATGCAGATTTTCGCGACGGGCAATGGGAAAGCATTTATCAAGCCGTGATGGGCAATCGTGTGCTGGTCGTGCAGCGTACAGGTTGGGGGAAGACGATGGTCTATACCATTTCTACTAAGCTGCGTCGAGAACAAGGCGCGGGGCCGTCTCTGATGATTTCACCCTTACTTGCGCTGATGCGTAATCAAGAGGATGCGGCATTCGCACTTGGATTGAATGCCAGACGCATGACAGGAGATAATCATGGCGAGTGGAAAAAAATCCATGAAGAACTCCAAGACGACAAGGTAGATATACTGATGATCACCCCTGAGCGCTTAGGATCCAACATGTTTCTTACCAAGACCTTACCGATCATTGCTAGCGGTATAGGGATGTTGATTATTGACGAAGCGCATTGCATCTCAGATTGGGGGCATGACTTTCGCCCCGATTATCTAAGAATCCGCAGAATCCAACAAATGATTCCTCAGGGATCATCGGTTGTGGCAACCACAGCAACAGCAAATAATCGAGTTGTAGAAGATATAAAACACCAACTTGGAGACAATATACAAGTCACACGAGGGAGCCTCATTCGACGCAGTTTGCAATTACATAACTTTAAAATGCCCGAACCCAGTACACGATTGGCTTGGATGGCATGGGCAATCCCTGAACACTTGCCGGGCAGTGGAATCGTGTATGTCCTGACTCGTAAAGATGCAGACCTTGTGACGAAATGGCTTCAGTATAAAAAAATTGATGCACACGCCTATTATGGGGGAACCGAAGAACGGGAACATCTGGAAAAAGAACTCCAAAACAATAATATCAAAGTGCTGGTTGCGACTATAGCTCTTGGAATGGGATTTGATAAGCCAGACTTATCCTTTATCATTCATTATCAGAGACCGAGTTCGGTCGTCCACTATTATCAACAGGTAGGTCGCGCTGGGCGTGGAATCACTGATGCTTACGGATTTTTAATGTGGGGCGAAGAGGATGAGCGAATTGCAGACTACTTCTTGGATAATGCTTTTCCTTCTCAGACTGAAATTGATTTAGTGATGAATGCACTCGAGGAAGCCGATAGTGGCCTAAAGCTCAAAGAAATCATGTTTCAGGTCAATCTGAAAAAAAGTCGCATTGAAAAAGTTCTCTCCCTCGCATCACTGGAATCCCCTGCACCCGTCATCAATGAACGAGGAATCTGGTATGCAACTGGTGAAACTGATGGCTTTCAAATCCCACCAGAACGGATTGAAAGGCTTCGGAAAATTCGCTCGGATGAGAAAGCACAAATGCGACAATACATGAACCATGATGGATGCCTCATGTCGTTTTTGCAACATGCACTTGATGATCCATCAGCTGAATCCTGTGGTCGATGTAGGAATTGTATTGATCGACGAGACATGAATTATCTTCCAAAGGCTGAAAAGATCAATGAAGCCCAGCAGTTTCTCGGCAAAAAACTCAATCAGATTTTTGTCCATAAAAAATGGCCCATTGCCGATCTATCCGACCACCCGATTCACGCTACGACCAAAATTATTGAGAAGTATCAAGCATCATGGGGATTCGCCTTGTGTAGAATGTTTGACAGTGACCTCGGACATCAAATTATGAGAGAACGCACCTCTGGCCAGAACTATTCAGATGGTGTGATAGAAGCATTCGCAACTTTATTAAAAAATCGAAAAATAATGCCTTCGTATGTGACCTATATCCCTTCGATATCACGCCAGAGGCAGATTCAATTTCTTGCACAGAAGGTTGCAGATCATCTTGGCTTATCTCTGATCCATGCCGTTTCCAGAACTCCGAACGGTAGCCGTCAAAGTGACATGAAAAATCCTATTCTGCGTGCCCGAAATGTTGCCAATGCTTTTGTGATTGATCAGCCATGCAGAGCGCCAACGCTTTTGATTGATGACATCACAACGAGTGGCTGGACATTTGCAACGGTTGCAGCTTTGCTACGATATGACGATTGTCCTAAAGTGATTCCGGCAGCTTTAATGATACACACCTTGTCAGATTAACAAAATGTGGCCCCTTTCGGAAGATACCAATGAAGTTGTGTTACTCTGTGCTTGGTTTGCAGGAGAGCGAGAATATGTGCCCTTAGGACTTCAAGAGTACAACTTACTTGCATCATGGCTTTATCAACACGATCTGCGACCAAGAGATCTTAAAGATCTGTCCTATATTGAAGAGGCAAGTGTAGCAACTGGGTTAAATTTAGAGCGCTTAACGGGTTTATTGAATCGTAGAATATCTCTTGGGTTTTATCTAGAAGACTGGAAACGACGAAGCATGTGGATCATCAGTCGTAGCGATGATGGCTATCCGTTACGAATCCATCAACACTTAAAATCACAGTCTCCACCAATCCTTTTTGGGAGCGGCGAACCCTCGCTATTAGGGATAGGCGGAACTGCGGTGATAGGACCTTCTATGGAGACAGCTCAATTGAATCGCTTCATTCATACGGTGACTGAACTGTGTATACAGCATCATAGCCCGTTGATTATCGCTGGGCAACATCCAATCTCAACACAATTGATTAAATCGGGGATTGAGTTAGGCAACTCATTTATTTGGCTACGCCCTGGAAAACTATTGGGTCAACCCCTTGATAGGCCGTGTAGAGATGCCAAGGCATCTGGAAATATTACCTTACTTTCTAGTCGGAGTCCTGCCGACATTCGCACATTTTCAGAGGAACCTGAAATCGGTTCACTACTTGTTGCTATGTGTGATCATGCAATCTATATTGATAGTAATGAATTAAGTATGGATGACTTTAACTCGGGAGAGGCAATCTTACGATCTTTGCCCAAAAAAAAATGTTTTGTTTATCGCCACGATCCTGTATCATCGCTGGCTGAATCTTTACTTAGCAATGGAGCTCACCCCTGGATTGATGAAGAAATTGCCATTGATGCTGGTCTGTTTAATGGCTCCTTACAGAGACAGATTAAACAGAATGAGCCACTGATTGAGACCACTGACCATACAGGAACCAATACGAAAAGTTCACCCCCTTCCGCTGAAGATCTAAGCGGCCACATCCATGATGATCATCACTCAATAGATTCATCAGAACCCGCTACGAAACTTTCTACCACTGAGTCGATATCTCAAAATGGCGTTCAAGGAGAATTATTTGATTAGGTAAATTTGAAGTGCACTAAATCAACTTAATGACCACTTCATTTCTATGACCCAAGATACTCAAGCCATACTACTATTATGCGCATATCAAGGAGGAGAAAGCCGATATCATCCATTAAATGTTTCAGAGTATAATCGCGTGGCTACAGTACTACACCGTTTAGATCTACGCCCAAAGGATTTACTGACGCAATGGCCTGATTTAGATATATCCGAAGATGCAAACATCAGTAAGGATAGGATTGACTGGTTATTTGATCGCAAGATAAATCTTGCATTCCAATTAAATGAGTGGATAGCTAATGGCATTTGGCTCTTCGCCCGCAGTGATCCCGACTACCCAGAAATGATTCGTAAGGCTTTGGGGAATCTTGCGCCTCCTTTACTATTTGGATCGGGTGATCATGAGCTATTGTCATGTGGTGGGAGCGCGATTCTTGGGCCAGACTCCATTCCTAATTCAAGGATCAAACAATCCTGCGAGATTGCAGACCGTTTTCATAGCGAAAAGAAGACGGTCATCGTTGGAGGGCGATTCAAAATGGCTAACGAAATTGTCAAAACCACGCTCACACATAAGCGAAAAATGATCTGGGTTTTATTTGAAGGACATCTTAAACAGCGACTAAAAAAACCCATTCGCCGTGCAATCCGAAATAACAACTTGGTCCTGGTGACTCCTCAAAGCCCTCGCACACCTAAAGACACTGGTGATAAAGGATATGTCGGAAAAATAGCAACTGCTCTGACACATGAGATTTTGTATGTTGATGGATCAAATTCCAAGGATCAGAGCAAGCGAACGGATCAATATCAGATAGGTGCCTCAGTCATGGATCACGCAGAAAATGCCAGTTTGTTAGCTGGCCGCACTATATCTCCTGAAGGAACTATACTTTACGAGAATAACATTCCATTATGGAGTGGGTCAAATGATGATTAACATCGTCAAATGATATTTCAATGCTTCGGTTCTTTACTATGCATAAGGGTATTCAAAGTATTTATATCCCAGAGTACAATTGATTAATTCTTGAGCTTTACATAGTCATATCCGCTTCTTTGGGGGCTTAAATCGAGATACATCAAGGTATTCTGCATTATAGTGACAGATGAATGCATCACTTTTTGTATAATGGATTGTTGAATGTTTATAGCCCTTGACAGGCATCACCTGGCATGATGAATTTAATCAAGGCTATAATCAATGAGGTAATTCTCAGGAAACAATGGAGCCTGGGGCCGTGTCGGCTGACACCAATGATAACCTACCTTCTTTATCTTCTGCCATCAATACCATCCCCTGACTTTCTAACCCCATCATCTTCCTTGGTGCAAGATTAGCAACAATCACCACCGATTGACCAATGATGTCCTCAGTCTGAAAATGTTCTGCAACCCCTGCAAGGATCTGCCGGGTTTCATCACCTATATCCACTTGTAATTTTAACAATTTCTTGGACTTAGGAACTGGCTCCGCCGTACGAATAATTCCTGTACGTAAATCCATTTTGGCAAAATCATCATACTGAATCTCTGGCTTGATTTCAATACTAGAACTTGGTAACTTAGAATTTGTAGCCTTTAATTTACCCATCTGTTTTTGAATTTGGTCGTCTGTGATTTTTTGAAAGAGGATTGATTTTTCTCCTAATTTATGACCGGCAGTCAGAGGACAAGCCCCTGCATCATTCCAGACCAATGAATGTGAAGAATCCGGCTCAGGCATACTCGATATAACCCCGTCTAATCTAAGCATCTCACGTAGTTTATGTGCTGAAAACGGAAGTACTGGATCCATGACGATGGATAAAGCAGCACAGATCTGCAAAGAAATATGAATCGTATTTGCACACTGAGAACGATTGCTCTTCCGAGTGACCCAAGGCACTTGATCATTAAAATACTTATTGCCAAGCCGTGCGAGATTCATCGTCAACCGTACGGCCTCTCGGAATCTAAATTGCGTGTAAGCCTCTCCGATCTTTTGTGGAAGTGTCTTTAATTCTTGTAGTGTATGTTGATCAGATTCTGAGAGCTCTGATAAGCTCGGCACAGTGTTATCAAATTCACGCTCTGCAAATGTTAACGAGCGATTGACAAAATTACCTAATATATCGGCTAACTCACTGTTGACCCTCGTCTGAAACTCATGCCAATTAAAATCAGAATCTTTTGATTCTGGGAGAATTGTGGCCAAAACATATCGGAGTAAGTCTGGTGGAAAATCCTCTAAATATTCATGCAACCATACAGCCCATCCCCGGCTTGTTGAGAGTTTACTCCCTTCAATATTGAGAAACTCATTTGCAGGCACTTGATCTGGAATGATATACCCTTCATGCGCCATCAACATTGCTGGAAACATTAGTGTATGAAAAACGATGTTATCTTTACCAATGAAATGAATTAGTCGTGTTGTATCGTTTTGCCAATACAGCTTCCATAAATTTGGTTCACCCTTCTTGATCGCCCATTCACGCGTTGAAGAAATATAACCAATAGGGGCATCAAACCATACATATATGACCTTACCTTTCACATCTACCCCGGCTGCCTTAGCCGCTTCCTCAGGGACAGTTACGCCCCATTGGACATCTCGTGTGATGGCTCTATCACGCAGTCCATCGGAAAGCCAAGATCCAATCTGACCTAACACATTGGGCTTCCATTCGGGATGGTTTGCAACGTACTCTTCCAAGCGGCTTTGCCATTTACCAAGAGGTAAGTACCAATGTGTTGTAGCTCGTAATTCTGGAACTGCATCTGTCAGCGTGCTACGAGGGTTCACAATTTCTGTTGGACTAAGGGTTGCCCCACACTTCTCACATTGATCCCCAAATGCATGCTCATAACTACATTTAGGACATGTGCCACTTACAAACCGATCTGCAAGGAAAACCTTGGCAACAGGATCAAATAGTTGTTCTTCCCGCCGGAGTACAAATTCATTTTTGTCGGCCAAACACTGGAAAAACGCCTGACTAGTTTGAGTATGAAGTTTGTTGGATGTCCGACCATAGTGATCAAAGCTCATTCCAAATGCCTCAAAGCTTTGTTTGATCATCGGATGATAACGATCAATCACATCTTGAGGTCTGATCTTCTGCTCCATAGCCTGCATAACTATGGCAACACCAAATTCGTCAGAGCCACACACGTAGACAACATCCTGCTGATTCAATCGCAGATAGCGCACATACATATCGGCAGGAAGGTAGGCCCCCGCTAAATGTCCAATATGAATCGGACCATTGGTGTACGGTAACGCAGATGTCACCAGTGTACGACTAAACTCTTTTTTTGACATTGACCTCTTCAGCTAAAAGGATTCAACAAAAAAACAATCTTATGGATCCGTTTCTATATCATTGCACACCTTACTATAAACTTATGCGTATAAGTATCGTATTGTTTATGATCCATAAGGATTAAATTAATAGAAATGCTGGTAAGCCAAACTCTTGTTTCTATCTATGTTACATTTTGATTTGAGAGCGACACTTGATTGTTTTCAACATTCAGATCTAGAGAAGAGCTTTTCACAGGTAATCTGGTATAGACTGAATCGGATCAATCATTAAATGAATTTAAAGGTCTATTTGATACTTCCAAGCGTTTTTCTTAGTGTTAATTTTTATGTTGAAGCAAGGAAACCTATAACCGATGAAGGTATTAAAAATCTGCTTTTACCTTAGCAATATTGATGAGCAAACCTAATCAGGCTTCCCGAAGTGGTTCTGTTAACCGGATCACTAAAGAAACAGACATCTCTTTGCAGATTACACTTGACGGGTCTGGTCAATACATCAATCAAACTGGGATTGGCTTTTTAGATCACATGCTTGATCTGTTTGCAAAGCATGGTCAATTTGATCTTCAAGTAACTTGTAATGGAGATCTGGAGGTTGACGAACACCATACAGTTGAAGACATTGGCATTTGTCTCGGCCAAGCATTTAGACAAGCGTTAGGAGATAAATCACATATCACCCGTTATGGGAATGCATATGTTCCGATGGACGAATCTCTCGCGCGAGCAGTGGTTGATCTTTCTGGTCGATTTACACTCTTCTTTGAAGGAGAGTTTGAACGCCCAATAGTCGGAGATCTTCCCACCGAACTCGTACAGCATTTCTGGTACAGTTTTGCTGAACATGCTCAGTGTACATTACACATTAGTGTGATATATGGCATCAATACACATCATAAGATTGAAGCGATTTTCAAATCTGTCGCTCAAGCTTTAAAGATTGCAATTCAGCGAAGCCATTCCAATCCAGCCATGCCATCCACCAAAGGAATCATCTAATGTCCCTTTCTAATCAAACCATTACCGTCATAGGGGCGGGTAATATCGGGCGGGCACTTGTCGGCGGTCTGATCAGTGGAGGTCATGTGAACCCATCTAGAGTATGTGTAACACGGCGAAATCCTCATGCATTGAAAGCACTACGCGAGATGCTTCCAGGAGTTACTGCTGGGACAGATAACAAAAAAGCCGTTAAGGGTGCGTCAATCATTGTCATAGCAGTTAAGCCTGCTAATTGGTTGGCGGTGACCAATGATATTCGTGATCATGTAAATCCAAAAACCTTGATCGTCTCCGTCTTGGCGGGGCTGACAACGTCCAGAATTGCAAAGGAATTTTCAGATCATCAACCGGTCGTCCGTACTATGCCAAATACTCCAATGATTGTTGGGCAAGCAGCGACTGCAATTTGTGCAGGCGAATCTGCATCTGAGGAGCATCTCGCTATAGTCCGAGAAATGTTTGAAGCCGTCGGTAGTGTTGAGCAGGTTCAGGAATACCTTATGGATGCTGTGACTGGTTTAAGTGGAAGTGGGCCAGCCTATGTCTTCATGCTCATTGAGGCACTCACTGATGCTGGAGTTAAACAAGGATTGCCCCGACCTATTGCATTTAGCCTTTCAAAAAAGACTCTACTCGGAGCTGCGCAATTAGCCGACCATTCGGGTGAGCATCCAGCCATTCTACGGGATCAAGTCACGACTCCGGGTGGAACCACCATTGCTGCAATTGCGGAACTTGAACAATACGGTCTACGCACTATGTTTATCAATGCAGTGGGTACTGCAACCGAACGTTCACGCGAGCTCAGTGGTAAAGATGATGACAAATAATGATTGCGATCATTGATTACGGAATCGGTAACCTCCGCTCAATTGAACGAGCACTGCAGCATGTTTCTGATCATGTTGTAAGAACTGATAACCCCGAAACCATCCTCCAAGCCCAAAGACTGATCCTCCCAGGAGTGGGTGCCTTTGGGGCCTGTATAGAGGAAGTTAGAAAACGTCAATTGGAGCAACCTATTTTGGATGCTGTTGCACGAAAGATTCCTTTTTTAGGTGTGTGTGTGGGTATGCAGATGCTTTTTGAAACTAGTTCAGAGTTAGGGATCCATGCAGGTTTAGGCCTAATGAAAGGGCATATCAGAGAGTTATCACCTCCTGATAGCGCATTGAAAGTGCCGCATATGGGATGGAATATCGTTAAACCACTTTGCCAAAATGTTTTATTTGACGGGATTCCAGATCATGCATATTGCTATTTTGCCCACTCGTTTTATGCGACAGAGAATGACCCGAATGATGTAATTGCTTCCACAGAATATGGGGAAGAGCTTCCTGTGGCATTCGCTAGCGATCATGTCTATGGGGTACAGTTTCATCCCGAAAAAAGCCATAACATTGGACTACGCATTCTATCAAATTTTGCGACATTAGCATGATCATTCCTGTACCTGCAATTGACCTTCTTGAAGGCAATTGCGTTAGGCTTCTGCAGGGGGCTTATGATCAAGTCACACATTACCATGCGAATCCATTGCAGGTCGCTCAGATGTGGGAAGATCAAGGAGCCCCAATGGTTCACATCGTTGATCTTGACGCAGCACGTTCAGGAGGGAGTGTGAATAACTCAGATACCATTACACACATCGCAAAACATCTTTCTATTCCCATCCAAACCGGCGGTGGTATTCGTTCAAAAGAAGATGTGATTCGTCTTCTTGATCAGGGAATCCATCGTGTTATTATTGGCACTGCAGCAGTTAAAGATCGTGAACTTGTTCGCGATATGGTTTTGAAATACGGGGATCAACATGTAGCGGTTGGGATTGATGCCAAGCAAGGAGAGGTTCGCGTCAGTGGATGGATTGATGGGACGGGATTGTCTGCTGTGGAATTTGCCCAAGACATGGAGCGCTGTGGAGTCCGACGAATCATCTATACTGATATAGGGCGGGATGGAACGATGCTAGGCCCCAACCTAAATGCTTACCAGACAATGGGGACTCAACTCACAACGGCGCGCCTCATGGCCAGTGGAGGGGTCTCGGGGCCAGAAGATTTGGATACACTCAATGAATTAGTACCGTTTGGCGTAGATTCGGTCATTATTGGGCGAGCACTCTATGAAAAGAAATTTTCCGGCTACCAACTGTGGAATCAAAATTTGTCCACATGCCCTTAGCCAAGCGAATCATTCCCTGCTTAGATGTAGATCAGGGACGAGTGGTCAAAGGCATTCAATTTGTTGACCTCGTTGATGCAGGTGATCCTGTGGAGCAGGCACAGGTCTATAATCGCGAGGGGGCAGATGAGCTTGTCTTTCTAGATATTACAGCCACCCATGAAGGCCGAGGTATTATCCATGAGATTGTTCGACGTACCGCTGAACAAGTCTTTATCCCGCTCACCGTTGGAGGTGGCATCCGAACAATGGAAGATATGCGTGACATGCTTCATGCTGGAGCAGACAAAGTGGCCATCAACTCGGCTGCAATCAAAACCCCCGATCTCATTACCGAGTGTGGCCGGGCCTTTGGTGCGCAATGCGTGGTTGTTGCCATTGATGTAAAGCGACGAAGGCAGGGCGGCTGGGAGGTTTATACCCATGGCGGTCGCCGCCCGACAGGGATTGATGGACTTCAATGGGCCATAGAAGTCGAAACTAGAGGGGCTGGTGAATTGTTGGTGACCTCGATGGATCGAGATGGGACACAGATTGGCTATGACATAGAACTTCTCCAAGAAATTGACCGTCGTGTGCAGTTGCCAGTCATTGCATCAGGCGGAGCAGGAACGGTTGAGCATTTCCGGGATGCTTTGATGGTTGGGCGCGCTCACGCGGTCCTTGCTGCCTCCATGTTTCATTTCAAACAGGTAACACTATCGGAGGTCAAGCAATTTCTCCATGATTCTGGAATCACAGTGAGACGAATTTAGTGATTGTTCATTTTAATTTCGTCCTTAATATTCTACTAAATTGTTACAATCATTGTTGTTTTCTATGGTAAAGATTGTGATGTAAAACACAGTTTGAATTTTGAAATTCAGCTTCCTAATATTGATTTACGAGCGTACAAGATATACTGCGATTGCTAACAAGGATCGGTGTATGTATACACTTTATTGACGGACGAACCTTTTCAAACCTCCGTTGAATATCAGTGGATTTTCGGGCGAATTTACTTGAAATTACAATTTTCTGAAAATTTCATGTATACTCTTTTTTTTGAAAAATTGCTATTGATTTAACTCCCATGAAGATGAAAAGTGATCCCATTCCACAAGTATTGATCCAAAAAGCGTAAACATCCAAACTTGAATGATTGATCTGATGCAATAGTCAAGGTACCAAAGTAAAAATAATCTGGCTACTCAGAGGGAAGTCCAAGTTTATCAAAAAATGCACGATTACGCTTCATTGCCATATTCACCAGTCTGTCAAAAGAAATGACTTCAATATATGCTTTATAGTGCTTGTTGTAGCCAAAGTAGCCCATCCCATCACTCGTTATTGACAAATCATGCCTATAACAACGCTTAGTAATGGTAGGAGTTAAATCACAGATCACATAACAAAACCCAGGAATCGTATTAGAAGCTGGAATTTGACGCCCCTGTATCGTTCGTACACCCCCTTTTCGAGTCTCATCCAGATAGTCGAGGACCTGCTCAATTGGATCCTTTTCTCTTCCCTGAGTTGCATCGTTTCGCATAGGACGCTTGAATTCAACGATAACAATTGAAGCCAAGGGAGGAGTAGAGTTATCAGAAACTAGAATCGGATTATCGAAAACATTCAATGCTAATAGATCAGGCTCCTTTGTAGATTTTGACCCAGTGATCGGCATTGTTGATAATGTTTGATCGGATGCCAGATACTCATGAAACGCCAATCTTTCATCAATCAACCATAGGTTGCAATAATCTTGCAGAACTTCCGATGATTCAATTTGCATTGGCATCATAAGCTTATGGATAAGCTCTTCATGAGCGTATGATCCATCCGACCTACTATTAATCGCGTTCTTCAATAAGTCTATGACCACTCGACGATGGGTCACATAGTTGGCAAGATCAGATTTTTTCACATCTTCAACCTTACGCAAATAAGAGCTTATGCGATCTTGATAATCTTGAAGAGACTCCCCGTTCTGTGGTTTCATCAGATCATGACCTTCTGCAAGAAGCTGGCTCTCTATCTCTGCATATTGGCGATGGAGTATCAGTTCAAGGTCTCGATCAGAGCTTTTGGGGTCAATATTTAAGTCATTCAGATTAATATGACGAAGAATTGGACGATAGCGAGGGGACTTTTTTGATACAAATTCATGGACTCGATCCTGCACGCGTTGATTAATCTGATCAATATATTCTTGAAGATGCCCAGATATTTTTGAGGCAACTCCTTGATTGATTTCACTCCAAGTAATTTCGGTCTCGTCAAATAGTCCCCCAGAATCAGATGAAATGTCAAATGTATTTCGCACAGGATCCACTCTATCATTGAGTACACTAGAACTCACATAGCACATGTAAACGAATTCCTCCCCATTAGTGATCTTGCCATGGAGACCTGAAATGAATTTGTTCAACTTCTCCTTTTGAACGAGGCGATCGTCAGCACAATATCCGATGGAGTGATTAGATGAAGTAGTTGATCTAAGTTTAACATGGAGAAGGTCAAATTGGATACCTTTGATATGAATGTGGTCAATGGATGCGGAAGTATGCATGAGGCTCTCATACAGATCATTAAGTGAAATGCCTTCGTTTTGATCTATAACCATGATTCTTGGTGCACCACCCGGTCGTACGAAATACCACAGACAATACTCAACAATAGCACTTGCGATCGGGGAGGCTGTCCTAGGGACATTGGAACGGAAGTTTTTATAAAAACCTCGGAGATGAATGATAGTATTCCTGTTTTCTTGATCATCAGCATCTTTAATGGAATATTTTAGGATTCCTTTGGGGCTAAATTGAAAACTCCGCTGCTGGCATCCATGCTGATCATTTAAAAAATGGCTCACCACATCAACCTTCTCAAATGCTTTAAGCCAGAGTAGTCGACCAATACCTCTACCTCCCTTGTCAATCTCATATGGAGTATCAAGCGTAATGAAAGATTTAAAATTTTCCTCATTAAATCCGATACCATTGTCAATCACTTTGAAACCGACAATAGGCTCAGAACTACTTGTCGTAGTAGCATCTTTTGGCTGATCAAAGAGAGGAGCACCTTCCCGTTGAATGATCACTTTAATTAGCCCATCCTCTGGACCAATCCCTGCAGCTTCTAAACTGTGGATTGAGTTGATGATCGCTTCAAATAAGGGAAACAACCCTTTAGATTGGGGTAGTTTCGTATTTCTTAAACGACCTTGAAGATTTGTTTCTAATTTCATGGTTACCAGTCACGCTTTATTAGTTTTTCAGAAGAATGTTATACCAATAAGTTATCAAATATATCCATACTGGGCACTTGCGTAGTTTCAGTTTCATATGAAATGACTGTATGAGTTGATGTTCTGTTATAGCAGGTTTTCGGTATGCACTTATAGGGTTTTACACCGTAATTGATAATCTCTTACAATTGCAAACTTACTGTATGTATTGAACTCCAAACTCGTCTTTAAACCGTCCAAAAACAAGCTAACCCTGCCCTGTAGTTATGAACTCAATTTAGCAATGGAGATTATGTTTCGTATCTTTCTTGATTCATGGAAACAACATCTCCCATTCTTGCTGCCCTTCGGGGTTCTTTATCTGCTGTATCAGCGACGGTTGCCTCCCATAAGGGTCACAGTTGAAGTGATCTTGGCTGGGCAGTCTGTAAACAGTTCAACTTTGTAAACGCGAATGGGAAGTTACGTCTTCCCAGTTGCATGAAAGCTTTACGGACATTAGAAGGTGAGGGACATTTTACCCTTCCTGAGAAGAAATCGGAGTCTCCCGTCCGTGGACCTCGGTGTCTGGATACTGTGATTCCCAGGCCTTCTGGCGTTTCTGGGGGAAAGCGGATCAATTCGGTGTCACGGTGGAGAAAATCTTGGATCCCCATCGTAGTCGGACGACAGAGCGTGCTCGCACCCAAGACAGGGTAATCTGTGTGATGGATGCGATGAAAATGTCCTATTCAACCCGACCGAAGACACCGGGTCTGGATGTGATTGGGCAGAATCAGACTTCAGCAAAAGCGCGTGGTATTCACTTGCATGCAACGATTGCGTTAAATCAGAAGGGTCTTCCGTTGGGGGTTCTGCGCTGTGCCTATGGACAGGTGTCTCCCAAAATCCGTAGTTGGATGGATGGATTGCAGGATGCCGATGAGATGGCGACCACCCTGCCGCGCAAGACGAAGGTAATCTGTGTGATGGACCGCGAAGCGGATGCCTTTGAAATTCTTGCATTGCAACGCACCTTAAAGCGGGCGCATCTCTTGGTGCGCGCCAAACACAACCGGCATCTCAATGACGAAAAGCAACAGAGGTTATTTTTAGCCATGCGTTAAGAGTCGGTCGCGGGTATCATAGAGCTTTCAGTACCCCGATTGAGTCGCCGAGAAAAATCGGGTCGGGTGACCAGTAACGGCCGTGAACCACGCCATGCACGTATGGAAATTCGGTACGGAAGGTATCTGCTCCCTCCAACCAAAGATACCACGCAGGATCCGATGCCAGTTTGGGGAATCCACATGCGCAAAGAATCTCCTCCTGCAGACAACGATCCCATAGAATGGTATCTGCTCACAACCCAAGAGATCACCTCTGTGGAGCAGACCGAAGACACGGTGAATACCTATAAACTTCGCTGGCGGATTGAAGATCACTTTCGTGTTCTTAAAACGGGGTGTAAAGTGGAAAACTTACGGCTACAAGATGCGGAGTCGTTACATCGGGTGATTACTTTGTACATGGTCTCAGCATGGCGAATCATGTTGATGACCTTACTGGGAAGAGAAACGGTAGACTTGTCTGCGGAGGTGTTTTTTACCGAGTCAGAATTTAAGATGATGGATGTGTATGCCCAGATCTACAAGGTTCCAGCTCACACCGATTTGAAGAGTGCTATCCTATTGGTGGCAATGATGGGCGGGTACATGGATCGCAAGAATGATCCCCCACCCGGGCACGAGATCATGTGGAGAGGATATGCAAAATTACAGATGCGTGCAATCACATATGAGGAATTAAAGGGCATCTATGACTTGGTAGAGCGTACATCATTACCATCCATAGCATCCTAAAAATACGTTACAAATAAGATCGATTTTGGGAGGTGTTGAGACATCAAATCACTTGATCTTCATGAGTTGCTCACAGTAGACATGAATTGGAGAAATGAAAATCGGATAGATTCTTTAGCTGTGAAAACTGGTCTAAATCCAATAGTAAAGCGTATTCATGACTACAGGGCAGGGTTAGCTCTCTGGCCTTCATGGCCCCATAAGACGATAGAGGAGCCTACCAACGCAGGACTCTCAAAAAGAGATTGGCATGTTGAATGACACTGGTCTTAATAATTCGCATCCAGATACGTCAATTATCCTGAATAACTTCAAGATAAATCTAATAAACCAGCTCTTCGGCCATTTTGGAACAATCAGCAATAGTTCAACAGAACCTACTACATCCAAAGTTCAAAAACAAACAACCGAAGAGCTGGTTTTTATCTTCCTACTAAACACACCTACCCTCACCCAAGGGTCTATCAATCCACCGATGATATGACCCACATTAAGTAAATGATTTTTGTTAGTTGCAAACAACAATCTCCTCTTTGTCCCATCTGATTTTGACGTGCTCACGGTCAACAGTATTTGCACCCGAAAGCCTTGGAGATGCCAATGGTTTAATGACTGCTCTGCCCATAGAACAGTCAGCATATAAAGTGAGGTCAACATGATGGATATCGTTGAGGGGGCTTGAGGGAAGAGGTAACAGCCAGAATAAGTTTCCAGTACCACGCCATCCTGGCCCTTCAAGATCCCCACGCAGATTAATCTCATCTAACACTTGCCGACTTTCCCTAGCTAAGATTCGGCTTCCACCTGAAATTGGCTCGTGCCATACATCTACCCAACTAATGTCATCCTCTTCAACAATGAAGTTTAATTCGCCTCCGCTAGGAATTGATCCAGAACCATTAACACTCTGGATTCTAATTATTGCCTTATGATGTGCATCCGGCCCCACAATGTTGTCATCTATGGTATCCCCATAAAAATTAAAGGTTCTACGACCTCTGTTTACAGGTGATGGAGGTGGAGTATCTCTCAAAAGGGATTCCGTTACCCCTAACTCAGTTGCTACTATCTCAAAACAATTATTGGAAGCTTTGCAGGTCGGGTATGCGTCTCCACTGGGAACGTTTCGTTCTCCATCCGCTGGTTTGATATAGACTCCAAGACTGTTAAAATCAGTCACTCCATGTAATCCTACGCGGAAATTTGTCACGTTAGTGCTCGCCTCCACCTCAATTATGATCTCTACACGCATCGCATTTTCAAAGGATACACCTTCACTTGCGGAAAATGTTTGGCCATCAATGAACCTTACATCGCCGTCAGTGGATATCTTGCCTAACACTGCTTCGCCGTTGTTGGATGGGTCAATAAGGTCAGAGAAGCCAACGTCAAATTGGACATCGCTTGGGGTATCGCATGACTCAATCGCTCTGGTAATGCGACCCCACAACACTTTGTTTCTATTGTTGTTGCGATTATCCCATGCTTCAGATGCAGTCATTGCAGTAGGATTACAACGTACTGCACGCAAAGCCCGTGTCCAAAGTTTGCGCTCTTCTTTTCCTTTGGCATGCAAGTCTCGCATACACTGAATGGCGGAAGTTAATTTTTTCTTTCGTCGACATTCTCTATTACTAGAACCGGTTTTGCCCAGCGCGTCCAGAGGGATCTCATCTTCGACATCCTCAACACTTGAGTTTTGAGTATCCGGTTCCGTAATTCCAGTATCGCAGCTGGATAAGAGAATCACGATCAAGAAAAGAAAAAATGGGGGGGAGGGGGTAATACCTAAAAACATGTTTCATCGGGAAATAATGGTTTGTTGATAAGTTATTACGAAAAAGCCAGGGTTGTCCGAAATTAGTTGATGTTCAAACAAACCCCAAAAAACCCGCTTTGAACCTGTAGTCTCTGGAAAGGTTCAGATTCTCCGCAAGTTTGCAATTATTACTGGAAACTCCCGTTATATAGTGCCTATACGATAACACCCAGTATTCAAAATAAAGTGCCTTCCAGCCTCTATGGGTGTTTTTTTGTCTCATTTGAGTCTCTATTTTTTCGCGAAGTTTTTTTTCTGGCCTTTGTGGATCGTTGGATTTCCATCTTTCTCCACTTGGTCATCATTTGCTCAGAAGCCATTGAGACGCATGTTTCGATCAAAAATATTTTTATTCGTCTCAATTCGCAGGATGTCTGACATGTTAAAGCACGCATCTTCAGACTTTTGAAACTTCTTCAACTCATGTGACAAATCTTCACACACCAGTTATCGCTGAACAGTGCCCCCATTGAGGACATTGAACTGGATCTGGGAAGCGCGAACCCTTTGATGTGTTCCTGTATGCTATCCAGTTGCTCTTGCTTCATCCTGAAGTAAGCAAAAAGTTGGATGCACTATTGAAAACCCACAATCCGAAGGTCAGGAAAAAACATGGACGACTAGCATGAAATTTTGGGTTGTGATCCTATTGGCGGCCATCAAACAGGAGGAAGTTGAATTGCACCTACCTTCGGTTAGTTACATGGGCGAATGAAGTAAGTGTCTGCGTCTGATGATTGACATGGTCCAAGAACAGAAGGATTATTAAAGCCAACCCCTTCCAGACAAAATCTCCTCTGTGAGCATAACCTTATTACAGCACCTCGATCAGTTGATGATTAAGGTGGGGCATCAAGTGGTCGGTCACAAAAATGGCGATCGGCCAAATGTCATATGGACAGCATGGTGTCGCGACCCATGTAGAGTACCCTACCGATCTGTGGTTACTCTGAAAGCGACCGCTTGTTGAATTAAAACCTGTGTTCGCCATGCACCGGCACTTGGAGTCCCTGAATGGAGGCAACAGAAATTTCTCCACGAGATACTGGAAAAAGGTTTAAGTTCTCCCGAAAAGGAGCAGGAGATCAAGGCCCGCTTGAACGGACAGTATGTGTCTTCGGACGTTCGGGGCAGGTTGGATAAGATTCAGAAAGCCAGACAGGGCATCTCGCTCTACTGGATCATATAGCACTTTTTTCCAGTCAGATCACACGTCACATCTTTCACGGTCAGAAGATATTAAAGAAAATTATATCCGAAAGTAACAAATGATGGAACCATCTATTTGGGGGAGCAAAATAACAGACACAATAGGATAGACTGCATATCTACCCTATTATTTACCATAACATCAACTTGCACATGATATCATGCCTGTTAAAAAGGCTTGTAATTCATCTGGTACATCCTGTTCCACTGCTTATCGTGGAATAGAGTATCGTTTAGGTTCTGGTACCCAATATAAGCCATGTTATTGCATGGATTGGTTAGAGCATGTCTGTTTGTCTGGAATGTGATACTGAAAATCCTTCGCTATCTTTTTACTGGTTAATTAAACGATATCCGCCTCTGCGTAAAGAAACGGATTGGTTGTCTAAGTACTCTACTAACATTGTTCGTTACACCTTAAAAGGGCAGGCAGAGGCATGGCATGCTTTCTTCAAAGGATTACGTGATCACCCCACATTCCACAATAAGGAGGCTTTTGCAAAACATCAGAGTTTTCGTAGAAATATTGCTCTGAAGCACCTGTGACGTATTTTTTAGTGTTGACTGGGAGGTTTCGCAAAAGGCCCAGTATAATCATAAATCGTTTACGGCTCCAACAGGGACGTTCAAGATGGTTAACGACAGTATCTACATCCAAAAGGTTGGCTGGAAGAAGATACTTAGAAAAGATGCAATCCTTATCCAAACGGAGAGCCCATTGAAGTTACTGTAAGGAAAGATGGTCAATACTGGAAGATCTCCGTTCTCTATAAAGTCTTTGATTTACCAGAAAAGATAGATGACGGCAAAGAAATTGGTGTTGACTTGAACGCCTATAACATTTCTTATTCCTGTACTGATGAAAAGCAGGAGATTCTATCCTTACCTAACTTAACGGATAAAGAGATCAAGATTCTTAGATGGCAACGAAAGTTGGCCCGCCAACAGAAAGGATCTGGACGGTTCAAACGTACCAAGCGGAAGATCAATAAGTGGAAGCGGAATCAGAAGAAGAACAGAAGAGATTTTAGGCGCAAACGCCTATGATTCAAAAAAAATGACGCCATTCCAGCGTGGAGTTGCCAAGCATGCGGACATTGACCGGCACAAAATTCAGCAGCAGATGCCTAGGATCAAGCATCATCTGGAAGTACTAAATATTTCTGAAGGAGACCCCGTCTGGAATGTGGCGATGAATCCCGAATATTCGGATTTGGTGGAGTACGTTTTGCGTCTTCATGACTACAGGGCAGCCGTAGGGTGGGAATTTTATTGATTTGAAATGATACATATAGTCTGGGATAATCATATGGATATTTTCTTTTTCCCTGAATATTCATCAACGATCTAAGATTTATTGATCCGTCGCTGTACCATTCGCTATTATTGAGTCAGTTAATCAACACAGCAGGAATGGGTATAGCCCCTACCGTTGCCAGTGCAACGACCGACACTCCAAACCCCTCTAAACTCATTCCATCACATGCTTTATAACTACGCAACTGAACCATGAACATCGCACTATCTTAGACATTCCGTCAATCAATGGTGCCTGGCCATCACCGATACTTGATTGAGTAGTCTGCCAATGGCATTCTAGCTGAACCGTGCATCCAGCATCTACAACCACCGAAGCCCACTTATACGGTTTTATAGCGGAATTGATGATCTCCCATCAACAGAAACGGATGATCAAGGAAGCGTTACTAATGTGATGGAAGATCGTCATTCTTGATTGTAGGGATCAACTCATCTAAAAAGAGTAATGATTTAAAGTAGATCCCAGGATCCTCACTTTCACGGGGGCCTGCAATATTCACGATAGGAGCATCCAAGGTCTTCAACCATTTGATCACCAATGGAACTTCATGATCCAATTGAGCATGAATGACAGGAATATCAAGATCCTTGGCTGTCTTATGAGCGAGATTTGTTCCCGCTGACAGATACATTGACCCAATAATCAATACCCCATTACTTTCACGGACATTCCACACAGTTCGCTGTGCAGGATCCTCCGATGGAGTCATCCGTAGTTCATATCGCTCATCAATCAAGCCATCTTCGGCCCAGCGACCTGCTGGACACCATCCACGATAAGAGATACCCCATTTGATTGCAGAATCAAGCGATGCGCGATCAACCCCCGTTTGGCCTCCACATACAATCGTTAAGTTAGAAATTAGCACTGAACTGTTAATAGACTTCGCTGGACAAATAACAATTTGATCTATAAATCGTTTCACAGCATGTGGTGGCTACGATCCTGCAATATATAATGTGTTGATTCTTTATGATCAATATTGATCATAATTCGTTCATAGGTATACTATCTTTCACATAAGTTACTTAAAAGCATATTGGATCAGACCATTTGATCAAGGTTAATCCGAATGGCGAGAATCATATTGTTAGGATCCTAAAGAATGAGAGGAGTCTATAGTGTCTTCTGCTGATCAGACCAAACCAAACTCTTGATTCAATCTACTTAAAATTTAAGATAAAGCACCTCCTCAGAATGCTTAACAGTTTTTCGCGATGAAGCGCTATGTCATAAACACGATCAGTTACTAAGAAATATGATTCCACAAATACTCCAACGTATCTTTATTTACCAGGGACTATCTCTTTATGGCGTTTCCCCAGAGTTGAATGATAAATCTCCCTTCGGGAGAGTAACCGCTCAAGTTCCTTACATTATTAAGCTTCAATTTGTTGGATGTATAGGAGAAGAATCAGCCTAATATCAATGTCATATTTTCCTCCCGTCATAATCATTGGCAGTTTCCATTAAGGTAATTCAATGATTCATTTTATACCAATAGAAAAGCGCGCTGATTTACGATAACATTCATAATCAAACTATAATACCAGAATGAATCTGCAGATAGCTCTTTTGATCTGTAATTTCTTATTCATCGGGAGTATTATCCCCTTAACTGCCTTTGCTCAGGTACCTTCTCCATCATCACTGTTGCAGCAGGTGACTAGTCGATATCAAGACCCGATTGTCGCTTCATTTGTGCATACATCCACATCTGAATATTGGGAGGGATCGCAATCTGTCACTGGATCCATCCAACTCCATCAAAATCAATACCGAATTGAAACATTGACAGAAATCATTACTGGAATTGATAATGAAGCGTGGATCTATCGACCTCAGGAGAATCAAGTTCTGATTACGACGATTGACGCTGAGGGTTTAGCCTATTCACCAGGCACATTACTGCGCTCTTATGAAGAATTTTTTGATGCCCGCACATCAGATTATGAAATCCTAAATGGAATTCCTCACTTTCGTCTTGAGCTGTATCCTACACAAACAGATTTTTCAATTTCTACCCTCACGTTATGGATCCGTGAAAGCGACAGGATGATTACTAAAATGGTGACAATGAATCAGAGTTCAACCCGTACCGAAATCACACTTAGTAATATTCTTGTTGGTATCGCTCTCCCACCAGAAACTTTTGAATTCTCTCCACCCGAGGGAGTAGAAGTCATTGACTTACGATCGTGACTATTTCTACAGGTACACGAAAGCTTATTTTTCGCACTGCCTCTATTGCTCTGGCTGTGCTATTGATTTGGTTATCTTTGCGTGGAATTAATTTCGACGAATTTTGGGACTCTATACGCACAGGTAACTATTTATGGATTCCTCTTCTTTTGGCATTCACATTAATCAGTCATTTGATTCGAGCCATCAGATGGCATGCTTTGGTCACTGCCATTAATGACAAAGCTTCTTCTCACATTCCTATATCCCATCTATTTGCTTCCTTAATGGTGGGCTATATGGCTAATTATGTCTTGCCTCGCGCAGGCGAGATTGCAAGATGTACGTATGTATCAGCGAAACACAAAACCTCGTTTTCATCTCTTTTGGGCACTGTGGCTGTTGAGCGAATAATTGATCTTTTTGTACTCAGCATAGGACTCATTGTCACTGTATATATTCTTCGTGAACGTTTTGACGTAATTTCTGATGTAATGTTAATACCCGATGTACCATGGTTATGGATTGCCATTGGGTCCTTAGTGATCATCGTTATGGTTAGTGGATGGTTTCGTTTGAATCCATCCTCTCGCATGAAAATTCGTCTCATTGTATGGTTGAGAAAATTTACAGATGGTCTCAAAACGATTTATCAGACTCGGTTCCGCAGTCGACTGATCTGGACAACAGTATTGATGTGGTTATTCTATGCTCTGATGGCCTACATTCCTCTCGTCATGTTTGAGTTAGAAGGCGTTGGAGCATTATCATACTGGGATGCCATGGCCATCATGTTCATTGGTACGCTTGGGATTGTTGTTCCCACACCAGGTGGTGCGGGCTCCTTTCATTTTCTGACAATTTTGACATTAACCGCACTCTATGGAATTGATCAATCCGGCGCCACCGCCTATGCCGTCTTTGTTCATGGGGCCCAATTAATCCTCTATCTATCTATAGGAGGTCTGATTCTCTTGACATCATCATACAGCAATAGCCAACAAGTTATTAAGGAATAAATCCGTCAGCAGTTAGTCTTCTTCATCTTTCTTGTACATTTTTATTACCTTAAAATTGGGACGACTGAGATAACCTCCATTTCCTGAAAAACTTCATTGGATTGATAGGTTGGGCAGTTGTGAGCTAATAAAGTTGAACTCTTTCTTTACCTATGATACTTTTGATTGAGCGACAATTCCACCCGAATCATCGCAGAGTGATAACCTAAATTTGTATCATGATGCATCCATTCAAAATTGATTTCCAGCCATTGGAACGGATTGCCGTCTAACATAGGCACCTGCATCCCCCCCTGCTAACTTGACGGCAATCGTTTGGATTAACATCTTCAATCAGTGGATCGGTAATCTCAACGGAGATTGTCTTTGACAGCGATGACTGACCAATTAGTATATCCTGAGATGATATTTCACGATATCAAAAGCCGATATTCTTTCTTTTTCAAATTTCGGGCAGGGTAACGATAAACCTACTCCATGAATAAACATCTTATCAAAATCATCGTATGATTGGGTAAATATGAGTATAGATAAAGAAATTTTAATTTATGAATAAATCATCGTTACATAGTACAACTGTAATTGGTGTTCGTCGACATGATAAAGTTGCTCTTGGATCCGACGGGCAAGCAACACTGGGAACAACGGTCATGAAACACAATGCTCAAAAAGTCCGACTACTTTATGATGGGAAAGTTTTAGCTGGATTCGCTGGATCCACCGCTGATGCCTTTACACTATTTGAACGTTTTGAAGATAAACTTAAACAATATGGCGGAAACTTGACACGAGCATCCGTGGAACTTGCCAAAGATTGGAGGACTGACCGCTACCTGCGTCGGCTGGAAGCACTGTTAGCGGTGGCCACCGTGGACCGACTTTTGTTATTAAGCGGTAGTGGTGATATCATTGAACCCGATGATGATATCGTGGCAATCGGGAGCGGCGGCTCATTCGCACTTGCTGCCGCTCGTGCTATGATAAAGCATGCTCCAGAACTCACGGCAAAAGAAATCGTTAAGGATTCCTTAAATGTCGCTGCCGATATCTGCGTATATACAAATCATTCCTTAACTGTTTTAGAAATAGAATCGACGGGCAATACTCATAATAATTAATCCATAAAGTCTATGAAATCTCTAAATTATTCACACACTCAAAATGGAAAACACCACCAAGCCTTTATGTTTGTCGATTATGATAATCTACATGACTATGTGGATGAGAACCGTGATGAATACGTAGACACAAATAGTGTCATTAATTCATTGCTGAATGCCTGCGTCTATTATGTGAAAAATGAACTCCAATTACAACTAACCTCTTCTGTAGCATATGCAGATTTTACTATGATTGATTCTGCGGGACCTCAGATCCAGCAAAACCTATACCTCGCTGGAATGGAACCCCGATTTGTTCCCGCTTCATTACAATCTAATGCTTCAGAAATTCAAATATGTATCGATTTATTAGAAATACTCAACCATCACCAAGACCCCTCAGCCGTTCTTATTGTGAGTGGGGATAGACTCTACCTTCCACTGATTAATCACATTCAACAAAAAAACATCCATAGCTCCTTGATCTCGTTTACTTCTCCTGATCTTTCAACTATGGATCATAACCCAGAGTGTTTTATTTCGGCTCACACTTTGATTACGAATCAGCCCTACTCTGAAGTGCTGCCCTCTGCACAACCTGCACCTCAAAATAAGGATCTGATGGCCCAACCCAGTGAAGCGATTCAAATTACTGATAATCATCTCCTTGCTGCACTCCATGTTATTGTTTATTTCTTTCGGCAATATGAAGATATTTATCTTACCCCCCTACTGCGCAAACTGTCTGAGTTACTCCCAGACCATGACGATCCAAAACCCTTAATTAATCAATTAAAGAATACTGGGGCAATTTGGTTAGAGAAGCGCCCTGGATTCCCATATAATTATACCGTTCTTCTAATCAATTATCAGCATCCCAATGTCATAGAAACCCAGAATTCTATTGAAAAATCTCAGCATGTAGAAGAGGAGGCTTACCTTCATCTGAGAGAAACTAGCAGAGAACTACATCACCTTGAAGAAGAACCGTACAGAGCTGACTAAGGATCCTAAGAAAACACTATGAATTCTAATCTGACACCACGAGAAATCGTGGAAGCACTTGATAGCTATATCATTGGTCAACCTGAGGCAAAACGGACTGTAGCTATTGCTCTGCGTAACCGCTGGCGCCGCCAACAAGTAACTGGTGACCTTCAAGATGAAATCTTGCCAAGCAATATTATCATGATGGGACCTACAGGTGTGGGAAAAACAGAAATTGCCCGCAGGTTGGCAAAGCTAGTTGATGCCCCATTCATCAAGGTTGAAGCCACAAAATTTACAGAGGTCGGATATGTAGGCCGTGATGTAGAGAGCATGATTCGTGAGTTGGCTGATCGTGCGGTTCGCATGGTTCGTCAAGAACACGAACAACTGGTACAGGAACGCGCCCATGAATTGGCGCGTGAACGCCTTCTTGATGTTATGTTGACACCTAAAACCGTCAAACCCTCTGATTCAACCAATAATGGCCAGCCGGAGGATGATCAGATGGAAGAATCCTCCACACGTTCAAAATTTCGTAAACGCCTTGAAGATGGACGAATGTCTGACCGTGAAGTTGAAATTGAAGTCAACAAAGATAACTCCAACTCCATGCTTCAAGTCTTTGGCCCGTTAGGGATGGAAGAAATGGGCATGAATATTCAGGAAATGATCGGGGGAATTGGTGGAAAACAACGTAAAAAACGGCGCGTCAAAATCTCCGAGGCCCAAGAACTTCTCGCCAAGGAAGAAGCCTCCAAGCTCATTGATATGGAGAGTGTTACCCAAGAAGCACTCAAACGCGTAGAGAATTCTGGGATCGTTTTCATTGACGAGATAGATAAAGTGGCTAGCCGTACCGTAAAAAGCGGAGGCGGGCCCGATGTCTCTCGTGAAGGTGTTCAGCGAGATCTTCTCCCACTTGTTGAAGGTGCTACCGTGAATACAAAACATGGAATGGTACGTACGGATCATATTCTATTTATTGCCAGTGGAGCCTTTCATGTTGCCAAACCTAGCGATCTGATCCCTGAAATGCAAGGGCGGTTTCCCATTCGTGTGGAGATGCACAGTCTGACTGAAGAGGAATTCTACTTGATCCTTACTCAACCAAAAAATGCACTCCTCAAACAATACCATGCCTTATTACAAGCCGAAAATGTTGAACTTGAGTTCACAGATGACGCAGTTCGGAGGATTGCCCATACTGCTGCCAAAGTAAATGACGAAGTTGAGAACATCGGGGCCCGAAGGCTCCATACGATTATGACGACGCTATTAGAGGATCTCTTGTTTGAATCAGACGGGACTAACCCCTTGCACATTCAGTTAGATGCGGATGAAGTTGATGCTCGACTGGATTCTATAGCACGCAATCGAGACTTAAGCCAATATATTCTTTGACCGTGCTTTGGCGATCACCTTCGCATACAATTTGGAAGACACTGGAGCGTGTGCGCGTTATCAGTCACTTTGGGAGCAAACGGGAGGGATTTTTGCATCTTTGAGCTATGCAAAGGCGACGGCTTCTGCCTTTGGCTTGAAACCGAAATTTTGGTTTGCCAATGATCAGGCAGCCCTCCTTGCTCATGTAAAAGCTGCAGGATTGTTACAGCGCATTGTCGTGCCCCCTTGTACACAGTATTCTGCACTTCTTCTACTCCACCAACCACAAACCCATCTAATCCATAGGCAAAAAAGCCCTATAGATCAACTACTAGAATGTGTTGAACGGACCAGTAACAGAGCAGATTTGCTATTTACAATAGATGATCCGCGTACTGCTCAATGGCGTAATTGGAATGTGAGGCCCCTATTTACGTATCTCATACATCTGCCCAGTAAAATTGAAAATTGGTCATCTACTGCCCGAAGAACTTGGCGATCCAATCGAGACAAGTACGACATAAACGAAAGCCCTAGTTATGCCTCAGAGGTCATTGACCTCTGTAGGATGAGTTATGAGCGACATGGACGCTCTCTTCCCGCAGCACCAAAGGCCTTAGAGTCCATATGTATGTATATGGGAGAATCAGCGCGTGTTTTTGTTGCCAAGCGGGACGGCGTTGTTGAAGCGGGTGTGATCATTCTCCATGACGATCATACCGCACATTACTGGGTCGCAGGAAGCATTCCAGGAGATGCGATGACAGTTTTGATTGGCGAGATGCTACAGAGATTAGCATCCTCTAAGTTATCGGTGTTTGATTTCGTTGGGGCTAACACGCCTTCAATTGCGGAATTTAAGCGTTCTTTTAATCCGGTGCTGACTCAATACTATCATCTGCAGAGGCGTTCGCGATTTAACATTGGGCGTTAATTATGCAGTTGCATTCTGGTTGGCGGTTTAGAC
Source organism: Bacteroidota bacterium (assembly GCA_026709065.1). Taxonomy (GTDB): domain Bacteria; phylum Bacteroidota; class Rhodothermia; order Rhodothermales; family Bin80; genus Bin80. The sequence goes on along the minus strand of JAPOTS010000043.1, from coordinate 18,970 downwards.
AGCTCATGTCATCGAGCATTGGTCCACCAGTATACTTACCTTTACTCACGCTTTCCATCTATCTCTTCTGGCGCGGCTATGATTATGCAATCAGTGATCAAGACGAAGTATTACCCTACCTTTTCCACCTTTTGGATGCTAGCCTTTTTCAATTTGATTGGTTTGTGAATGCCCAATTGGAAACGTTTGGACCTAGAACGCTCTTCGTGCACATTACATGGCTCCCTGCTAAATTACTTGGTTCCTACGTTACTATTTATTGTATTTATGTCGCAAGTTGGGTTGCAACTGCTCAAGCCTTGTATTCGTTAGGGTTGCAACTCACTCGTGAACGTTTAGCCGCCACACTTTGTGTGATTATTGCGTTGTTGTTGACTCCCAAATTTACCTTGGGGAGCAATGATCTTGTGACATGGATTCTAACACCAAGTATTCCTGCATGGTCACTGAGTTTATGGGGGTTGGTTTTCTTTGTGCGTGGTCAAGTCGTACGATCTGCATTGTTCTTGGGGATAAGTGTTTGGATACAAGCACTTGTGGGGCTTCAGGTGCTAATGATCTGCATGTTGGTGCTCGTGTGGAAGGACGGATTGTTTTCCAAGCGGCTTTACACATTTTTAGGTTTGTTTGTGATATTTGCTCTGCCTGCTTTAGGCCCACTGATCTGGTATCAATTGATGCAACCGAGTCAAGAAAGCCTTTTGTCATATTTTTATATATTATTTGAATTCAGGGCTCCTCACCACTATATTCCGACTTCTTTTGATTTGCAGTCAGTCATTAGGTTTGCATGTCTAGTTGGATTTGGACTTGCGACTATTCGACTTCTTGATAATGCTCATCGTAAGTTAGTTCTGCGCGCACTGATGATTATTACGATATTTTGTGTGTTAGCATTCTTAGGTGCAGAGGTTTGGGAGAGTGATTTTATCACTAAGTTGCAACTCTTCAAACTCACCGTATTAGTCAAGGTCTTTTGTGTGATCTGTGTGTCTAATGCTATAGCGAAGTTGATTCTTCAATTTCATCGCCGCCTAGTTAATGCCTTTATTGCACATAGCAATTATGTATTAGGGTTTACACTCGTAATTGTAGGGACTCTCGCATTACTTTCACCTGATGCCTTAGGCATTCGCCCTTCTGAGACTTCGGTACCTAAGGAAAAGATTGCTGAATGGGCTCGCGATTCTACTTCAATTCATTCTATTTTTGCAATTCCTCCTGGGTGGGGCCATTTCAGATCTCAGGCACAGCGAGCAATTGTGGTGAATTTTAAGGCCGTTCCATTCCATGAACCGTATATGACCCAGTGGTATACAAGGTTATTAGATATGGCCCCGATTGATCCCCCATACCGCGGTGGAGGTCCTATAATCTCCAATTTAGATAGTGCCTATTTTTCTCTTACAAGCCAACAGATACAAACCCTCTCAAGCAAGTATGGATTTGAATACATTGTAAGACATGATTCTTCGCCTGTTGATGACTTTGAAACCATCTATCGTGTAAGCCCCTGGACAGTTTTGCGGATCAATCCTAAGCCATGAGTTGGATCAACAGATTATTTTCTACAGAAGGACTCCGAGGTCCGACGTTGACTTTACTCTCTGGTGCGGGTCTCGTCATGATCATTGGATATCTGGCTTTGGGTGTCATCACTCGACTGTATCTGCCCTCTGAATTAGGAATTGGTAAATACTTTGTCACTTTGATTGGTCTTGTTGGATCAGTTGTTTCCCTAAGGTACGAGGATGCATTAATGCTTCCAAAGGAAGATAAGGATGCGGCGGTACTTATCTGGTTATCTACTGTTGTGATGGGATTGAGTATTACGCTGTTAAGTATTCTGATGATCTGGAACCGTGAGATCGCTGCGTTCCTTGATTTTCCGGCTATCGCTCCTTATTTGCCTCTTCTTCCGCTGACTCTTTTATGTATGCGATCTGGAAAGATTGCTGAATTTTGGCTTGTACGAAAGCGTGCATTCCGGCATATCACTGCAGGGCATGTCAGTCTTACAGCATCCATGGTCACTGGTCGAATTAGTGCAGGTGTGCCCCCTATCAATGCTAATGAAGCTGGGCATATTGGGGGATTTATTTTCGGGAATTTCGTTTCAAGTTGCATATTTATTTGGATCGCTTTAAGGCGCAGTGGTTCAGTAATTCGCGCAGCATTTAGTTGGCGGCGAATTTTGGATGCCGCGGTCCGTTATCGGCGGTTCGCGATATTCTCAACTCCGTCATCAATGATTGGCGCCTTCATGGGTCACTTGGTTGTCCTATTGATTCCATTTTTTTTTGCAACTGCAGTTGCAGAGGAATCCTTAGGGTTTTACGGAATTGCGTTTGCGGCCATTGGAATTCCAATGTCATTTATAGCTCGCTCTGTGGCCCATCCCTTTTTTGTGAGTGCAGCCGAGGCTCAGATTGAGGGGAATCTTGCTCCTATTGCTTCGATTGTCCATCGCCGATTGTTAATGGTCGGATTCTTTCCCGTCCTTGCGGTTATGTTAGCCGGTCCAGATTTTTTTGAATTATGGCTTGGTGGGCCTCATCGTCAGACAGGAATTTACGCAGCCTATATTGCTCCATGGATCGTCTTGGGCTCAATTGCCTCACCCTTGACGCGGGTTTATGATGTAAAGGAGCGCCAGCGCCTTGATTTTCTGATGGCATTACTTCTGCTTGTTTGCTTATCAGTCGCGTTAACCTTAGGGGGGCTAACAGGCAGTGTGGATAAGATGCTGATTGCTGGGGGTATTGTAGGTGCCGTGATCCGTGCGATCCAATTAGTTGTGATCTTGCGTTTAGCGCATGTTTCGTGGAACGAGTTGCTGGCTCCCTATAGAGATTTTTTAATTCTTTCTCTCCCAGGATTAGTACTTATCATAATAGGATTATGGTTTGGAGATAAGTGGTATACCACTGGAGCACTCGTCGTCAGTGGGGTCTGCTATTTTGGTCTCGCAATTTGGAAGGAGAAGCTTTTCAAAGGGATTTAATCCTAAATGTATAGAAAAATATATTTCAAATTAAAATTCATGAGTCATATCCATTAATGTCTGGATTTTTGATTGTGACCTCAGAATGTTACATAAATGAGAGGCTACTTTCTAAGGTTCTTCAATCATACGATCTCCAAAAAGGAGTTGTATGGAGCATGCTAATGATTCTCAATCTTGATTAAACCGCTTTCTCTTGAAAATTTGCTTCACAGCTAATGATTTCAAACCAATTACTTACTAGGCCAATAACTCTTTAAACTGTAGGCGTTGACTTGGTGGAGTACTTATTTTGAGCATATTTTCAGGGGTGTCATGCAAAACAGGTTTTCGCCTATGTTTTAAGGTTTTTTTATTTGCACCAATATTTTTTACGGTAACGAAACGCTCTTTGTAATTATTTTTCTCAAGAAATTTCGGATCCTTCCAAAAGGTTTGACCGATTGCACGACAGTAGTCCATAAAACATTTGGATCCTTGAAGCTGTTGTATGATTTTCGACTCAGATTCTGAGTTACCGAGTTTCAATTCAATATAAACCATCGAGTTGGTTTTATTATCCATTGAAAGGATCACAAAATCTGCTCTCCTACATTCACCCTTGGTGTTTTTAAAGATCCTGCGGGGAGGAGGAAACAGATCCGATTTGATGGCGATTGTATCCGTAGGTGGATTAAGTAATTGAATTTTATATCCAGTTCCTCCGATCCCCGGCTCACTCAATTCAAGAAAAAACTCCCCATAATCGTTCTTCTTGACAAAGATCAATCCATCATCACTGATCAGTTTACGTAGAATATAAAAATCAGAACTCATTCTCCATCTCTCCAGAGAATGGCTTCCTGAATCTCGTTCATCCTGACTATTGTCTTATCAAAGCTACGAGCATCAATTCCTTGTTCATAGCTTATGTCGGCAGCTATGAGTGTGTGATTAATATTCCTTGTTGTATGATGTTTAGGTTGCCTCTTATCTCGTTCAGCAACATAGGCTTTGACAAGCTTCTTATCAATTAATTCTTCACAAGAATAGCCCTCCCTTGTAGCAATTTGTTTAAGAAAGGGTTCCTCCTGATAAAGCATGATCAGTGTGTTGAATTCCCTAATGATATAGTCACTGTGTGTGGTTATAAATACTTGAATTCCAAGATTGACCAACCATGCAAACAGACGTGCCACTTTACATTGATTTTCAGGATGAAGACTCAATTCAGGTTCATCAACCATGAGCAAATCTCCTGGCTTTGCAATATGACGGAGATAAAACCCGACATCAAGCATTGACCTAACTACCCCAGAGCTTTCCCCCATAGTTAACGTTATTCCATTATCTCTGGGCTTAAAATAAATAGATTTATTGGTTCCAGAAAGAAATTCACCACCAATAATATCAGCGAATTTATCAAGAATATGAGGATGCTTTTGAGCTATGAAACTCTCTTCTTTGGCTATCTCTCCCAATCTGCGAGTAAAGTCTAGATTTGCCCTTACTGGTAAAGCATAGTCACTGTATGAATCCAAAAACATATCTTGATTATCTATTTCTTTTTCGGCTCTACCAATTTCATGAACTAAGCGATTTCTGGCAAAGTCTAATTCTTTGATAAATATTGAAACACCAGTGCGCTCTGCACTAGCAATAAATGGAGATGGGAAATAATTTCCAAAAATTATCTCAATAATGGCTTCAGAAATTACATCCTCAATGATGCTAGACGGTAATTTAATTTTTTCTCCTTCTGTGGAAAGAGATACCTCAAGAACATCACTCCCCTCCGATTTGCTCAACATGAGTAATTCACTCTGTTGAGATCTTAATTTTCGCTCAAATGATGCTGCGAAAGCAGAACTCAAATCAGATTCTAATTCTACCTGAAAATTAGTATTGGTAAAGGATTTTGAACTCGAGGCAAAAATCGTATGCAATTGCTCAGAATATCTGCGGCATCCTTCAGATAGAATATTTTGTGAATTCATTATATAGCTTGTGATATCAATCCGAATTACGCCATCACTGATAAGCTGTGAAATTTCTGTATCGGATACTTCTGCTCTCATTAATCTATGCCAATTTGATAGGAAGCCAAACACTGCATATGTAGCATAGGTCTTACCCGTATTATTATGACCACAAATGATGGTCAAATCACTCAGTTCAAACTGTGCCTTTCTCAGTACACCTAAATTTTCAATAAGTATTTTCATGGAGTAATTCTGATCAAAACAGCTAAATTTGACTCTCAGGATTATCTATTGGACTTCTATAATTTTAAATTGACCAAGAACACGCCCTATGGTTTATGTTCATTAAGACAGGCAGATCAACTATGCTGGTGATATGTGAATGTTAAATACCATCATAAGAAAATATAACGACAGAAGACCTGTAACGTTTACTTCGATGCTTTAAACTAATTCATGGATTACCCGTGAAGGCTCAACTTTTTTAGCGAATCATTAACTCACATTTTTCATAAATGCCAGAACTAAAATTCACACAAGAAACTAAACATGATCATGGGAATCGTAAATTGGAGATCAAATATCCCGAAGTGCCTGCAAACAAAGATCAATCATTCATACATCATGATTGAGAAAAGAAGATAATAATAGCCATTCCACTAACTCCTAAGAGTTGTTTCAAAAGAATGTTAAACTGGTGATTTTTCTTTGTGATTGGAGAGCAAAACCCCTACTTTATGAGTACTATTATCTTATTGGGAATTACTGTATACTCACCGAAACCTTTCCTGCAGGCATAGCTATGGTATTTGTGAAAATTGAATAAATCGCGATACATCATCTGCCATTCGTTGTGAAATTCCACGAGTAAAATTCAGTAGATCTGATGAAATACTCACCTTATATTCAAATTTACACTCATAAGCAAGGTTGAATTTCTCCCTGACCGATGCCTCGGATATCTTCCATCCATGTATTGCCATTGGCATCAAACCAGTACTTATCGCTTGTAGAACCTGCAAATATACCCAGCCCATTCTCTATGTTAGTATAGACTGTTAATCGGTTGCTGGTTTGAAGTAGGTTCGGGATTTCAAGGAATAGCTCATGCAATTCAACCGATCTTTCGTACGCAAATGACTCATCGCTGAATGCTGTCAACTTTAGCATAAAATAAGGGTTGACTGATTTGAGAGTCATTGGCTCAAATATGATCTCAAAATCTCTTGTTGTGGACTCAAAGAGTTCATCTGAAAAGTAAGCAGTTATAAATTCATCTTCTATGTCAGGAATCGTAGGATCATCCACCGCCTCAATATACTCATGAAATGATGGCGCTTTACTCTCAAAGGTGAGAAAATCGTAAGCAAGTGAGTAGTTAGGGTTGTCTTCAAAGGCTAGTCCTCCAGTGCTATCCCTACAGATAGGGACTGCCTGATATACATTGAGTTTGTAGTAATTATTTTCTGGCAGATCAACTAATCTGACACGAAGTGTGTATCGCTCTGGTTCTGATGCACCTTCTGTCTGAATGCGATCCACGCTGAGAAGCTCGCTTGCTAAGCTGGGAACTCGAGAAGTTGCACTTGCACTTGGAAACCCATCCACAGTTACATCAACCTTGTAAGTCACACCTTTAACTGGGTAATGATTCAGATTCGTTTGATACAATCCAAGATCAATTTGATGCAGAGAATCACGAAAAGAGCCCTCTCCACTGATGATAATTTGAGCATCTGAGAGCTTTAAATCACTTGGAGTTGCATCATCTCGGAGTGGGATGCTCTTGCTCACTTCAATAGTCCACAAGCTATCCGAGGAAAAATGCGATGTGACTATAAGCTTGGATTCGTAACCTCCTGGGATTTCTACGTCGACAATTGTCTCACATCCAATTAATAAAGCAATTAATAAAATCCGAATCCTCACAGGCATTTTAATATTTCAATTGCCATGATATGGCAGGGATCAGTTGCAAAAAACTCAGCTGCCGATAGGAAATCAGAAATCTGGCAGATGGATCTTCTATGGGGTATATATACATTGGATTTTTTCGATTGTAAGCATTGTACACACCAACAGTAAGCACCCTCTCTCCCCAAGATGTTTCCCTCTTGAAATGAATACTAATATCTAGACGGTGGTAATCAGGCGCACGGGCAGAATTAATTGGACCAGTATCCAACAGGTTTTTAACTCCACTGATGTATCGGCCTACAGGAACCCAAACAGGATAACCACTTCCATATACCCATACAAATGATAAGTGTCTCGTCTCGGAGAGTTGGTACTGAACGGTAGCTGAAATATCATGACGTCGATCATATCCATCGGGAAAAGAATGACCTCTATTAAGCGTTTCAAATTGTCTGTCACTTTTTGACAGGGTATACCCAACCCATCCAGTGAGGTATCCCCGTTTCATTTGAAGAAAAAATTCTATTCCACGAGATGCACCTTCGCCAATTTCAATTAACTCTGGCCAGTTCAAAAACGCAGACCGATAGTGATCGCCCCCAGTCTTATATTCAAGGTGGCCAGTCATTCGCTTTATATAACTCTCAACCGTTAACAGATAAGACCCTTGGCGAAAACTATTAAGAAATCCCAACCCTACCTGATATCCAACCTGAGGGGGGATCCCATCCATTGCAGGAACCCATAAATCAGTTGGAAACGTTGTACCGCCACCCGTCAATAAATGGATATACTGCTTTGACCTTGCATAAGAGGCCTTGATCGCGCTCGTTTCAGAAACTTTAAGATTAATTCCCAAACGAGGTTCAAGGGACTGTAAACGTGAACCCTGAGCGACATATCTTGAAAAACGGAGCCCCGCTGATAATTTAATCGCAGAATGTAATTGCATGACATCTTCAACATACAAAGCAATCTGCCGGGAATTAATCTCCCCTGAAGGAGTCTCAAGAATATTTACGGGGGGTCTACCTGTCTCTTCTAAAATTCTTTGAGTTGTACCAGGACCGAAGCGATGCAATATCCCCTCTGCTCCAAAACGAATATAGTGCTTGGGGTTGGGGATAAACTCAAAATCAATTTTTGCAGTCCAATCAATAATTTGAGAATACCATAGACCTTCATATTCTGTCGTGGTATCGTCAGCATCCTCAAAGGAAACCGTTCGTGATGAAAATTTGTATTTCATCACGCCCATCAATGTATTGATAAATAATTGATCTCCCAACATTCGATTCCATCTTAGAGAGGCTATTCGATTCCATCTTAGAGAGGCTAACCGATTCCCCCAACCCAAATCAAATTTTAATTGATCATTAACCCCTGTATTAGGTGGAACGTACCTTTTGTCATACTTGAAATTGTCACCTCCAATATAAGCGCTGAAATAAATGCGATCCTTATCAGAGGGGATGTAATTTACCTTAAAATTCAAATCGTAAAAAGCAGCACCATAACGAGTCAGATTACGCTGAAAAGGGCGAACCAACTGGTCAATATATGTGCGTCGTGCTGCGACTATAAAAGAAGACTGGTCTCTGACAATTGGCCCTTCAAACATCAAACGTGAGGAAATAATTCCTATCGCTCCCTCTCCACTGAACTCCTTCAAGTTTCCTTCTTTCATTGTATAATTTAGCACCGATGAAAGCCTCCCTCCGTAACGGGCAGGGAAACCGCCTTTGATAAATGTAACTTGCTTGATGGCTGAGGCATTGAATACACTGAAAAATCCAAATAAATGATTTGGATTATACAGAGGAAGACCATCGAGAAGAATGAGATTCTGATCAGCCCGCCCTCCTCGCACATAGAGACCACTACTCCCTTCAACTCCAGATTGAACACTTGGCAATAATTGAAGTGTTTTTTGGATATCAATTTCCCCAAGAATCACTGGGAGAGTTTCAATGTCCTCTATGGTTAACTCATGTTGACTCATCTGCACATCACCGAGATCGCTTTCTATGTTAGCAACGACCTCCACATCATTCATCCTAATGACTCTGGGATTTAGATCTAAAATCAAAGTTGTATCTTGACGCAGGTCAAGATGATACCACTTAGATTCATATCCAACATGGGAGATTAAAAGGCTTAGAGAGTCTAGACGAATCGTGAGACTAAAAAAGCCAAATTGATTTGTAGTTGTACCTAGTTCAAGTGTAGGTATATAAATGTTCGCGCCAATAATTCTCTCCCCGCTTGATGTGTCCTCTAAATAACCACTGAACGTAGCAGACTGAGCAACAACCATGGCTATTTGAGTGGGCAATAGTAGAATGAGTAGCAATCCGCATTTAACCCAATTTTCTGCCCACATTTGAAAGTCACCCAAATTTATAGTGGTAAATGTATCGGAGAGACGTTTCAATTAAAACACATAATGGAGCGATAAACCTCTGGAGGGGTTATGATTAAGGTTTCCCTTATCATCAATCGTTAACCCGACGTCTACCGATAAAAAGAAGCCTTTGGAGGAAGGTGCTCTACCAATTTGAAATTCTGCACTCCCGCCCCCAGTGAAGAGAAACCTAGTTGGTAGAACTATTATTGGAGATTTATGTCGACCGATCTGACTATATACATAGAATTTGACTCTTTGAACATTCCCCACAGAATAGTTATATCGCAGAGCGACTCTGGGGACATGAAACTCTGTTTGAGCAAAACCATCTATGGCTCTCCTTGCGGTAAAACTAGCATCAACAATCACCTGAAATGATTTGTAGCGTAGACTTAGTCCTCCAGACTGGGGCGTTGAGTAAACATATCCGACCCCTATTCCAGGCTGACCCTGCGATGGTTGAGCCACGCACAGAATGACCAGCAGAAGAAAAATAAACGAGAAGTTAATACGCCAGTGTTTACACATGATGATGTAATATTATAGTTGAAATCAATCATTTCCCATTATACAGATGACGCAATCCACCCCGTGAATGTAACGATCGGATGATTGCCTGTTTAGAACATCAGTCGAGCACAGAAGCTCTCCTATTCCCATCATTGCTGATCTTGATGATAATTTTTTGACTCACATCAAGATTAGCAAACAATATGATCATATTGACCAATCTATTTTGTATATCAACACCGATCTTTAAGGAAAATGTCTCAGCATATTCAATACCTTGATCTATTGCACTGAGAGTGTTTGAGTCGTAGGCCCTTTGCCTCATTAACAGCAGTAAGTCTATCAACCCCAGTGGAGGCAATTCAACGCGCTGGGTTACCAAGTCTGCCGACAGGTGAAAACTACTTCCTCTGAAGAATTCACAATTCTATCGCCAAGATACAAAGGATTTTATAGAGCCTCTGGAATGCAGGAAATATTGACTCTCTGGAATGCTCCAGAACAGCTTGGCCAATCAGTACAAATGGCCTCAGAAGCTCTCAGCCAAGAAACGTATCCTCGTCCCAAAACCCAACCGAACAATTTTAAGAACTGCGTTGTGAGTTTTCCACTCCGAGGCGGCGATCACGAATCTCTGACTACTTCCTCAACCACATCCCGTAGAACTCCCACACTGGGTGCAGATGTAACAGGCCCCACTTCGGACAGTGATGGAGCCGCATGTTGAGCAGATTGGAGCATCATCTTGATGCTGATAGGTACTCCCATTCGTCAAAGTTTTGACCTTGTTATCTGCAATCCTCTCAGTGATTAACGCATCCACAGTCAGAGGCTCAGAAGCGGGAGCAGGCATGCCCTGCGCCTTATCCTCGCGTTGCAACTCTTCACGCTTTGCGTCTTCTACAGCCTTCTCCGCCTCATCTGGTATGACGGCTTTCTCTAAAAACTGGAGCGATAAGTACCTGAAGATGTAATCCATGATGGAATGAGCGTTCCGGATCTTCGGGTGATTTGTGTAGCCGCTTGGCTCAAAGCGCATGTAACTGAATTTGTGACACAAATCCTCTAATGGCACACCATACTGCAACGCAATGGAAATACTCGTAGCAAAAGCATCCATTAACCCAGAAATCGTTGATCCCTCCTTCGCCATCCGAATAAAGATTTCACCAGGTAGATTAGTGTCGGGATAGAGTCCTACATGAAGATACCCCTCATGTCCACTAATACTAAATTTATGCGTGCGGGCCATGCGATCATCTGGTAGACGATTCCTCTTTGATCTATAGACAACCTCAGGCTTAATGCGATCTGCCTCCTCGGGCAATGCATCTCCAGAGGTAGCAACTTTGGTATTTCCACCCTTAGAGGTAGATAAAGGTTGGCTACGCTTGGAATTTTCACGATAAATTGCCAAAGCCTTGAGTCCTAATTTCCACCCCTCAATGTAAGCCTGACTGATTTCCTCAGAGGTGACATCCTCTGGCATATTGACCGTCTTAGAAATAGCACCGGAAACAAATGGTTGGCAGGCGGCCATCATACGAATATGCCCCGTAGAGGAAACACTGCGCGTGCCCTGAATTGGTTTAAAGGCGCAATCAAAGACGGCTAAATCCTCTTCATTCAAGTCTGGCGCACCTTCAATGGTATCATGCTCGTTGATATACTCTAGGATTTGACCAATCTGCTTTTGGGTATAGCCTAGTTGGGTCAATGCTTCAGGAACTGTGCGATTGACGATTTTGAGCATTCCATCTCCCTTTCCTGCCAATAACTTATATTTGACGAGGGCTATATCTGGCTCAATGCCTGTGGTGTCACAATCCATCATAAAGGCGATCGTTCCAGTGGGAGCCAAAACTGTTACCTGCGAGTTGCGATAACCATATTTTGTTCCTAAGTCTACCATTCGCTTAAGAGAGTCCTTGGCAGCTGTCAGCAAATACTCAGGGCAGCTTTCGTCAATTTCATTCGCCGCCTGCTGATGTAAGCGCATCACATTGAGCATACTCTCTTGATTGTCTGCATAGCCAGCAAAGGGGCCAATCTTAGGATTCGCCGCAATCTCTGCACTTCGGGCATATGCCTCTGCATGTTCAATCGCCATGATGGCCCCTGCAACAGCGCGCCCCTGATCACTATCATACGGAAGTCCCATTGCCATCAGAAGCGCTCCCAAATTGGCAAACCCAAGCCCCAATGGACGGAACAGATGACTGTTTCTGGCAATGCTTTCACTGGGATAACCTGCGTTATCAACAATGATTTCCATTGCGGTGATATAAATTCTGGCCGCAGCTTTGAAGCGCTCCACATCAAACGTTCCATCGTTGAGTTGAAACTTTCTAAGGTTCAAACTCGCCAAGTTACACGCGGAATTGTCAAGGAACATGTACTCAGAGCACGGATTGCTTGAGTTAATCGGACCAGTTGTACTACATGTATGCCATTTTTGGATGATGTCCTCATACTGAACACCTGGGTCTCCACAGATATAGGTTCCATCTGCAATCCGATCTAAAATCATATTCGCATCAATCTGCTTGATCACCTCACCTGTGGTGACAGAACGAAGTCCAAATGGCTTGCTAGCTTCCACCGCCTTCATAAACTCGTCATTGACCCGCACAGATTGATTAACATTCTGAAATGCAACCGAACCATAAGCCGGACCATTAAATGATCCATCATATCCCTGTTCAATCAATGCCCAAGCCTTTTTTTCTTCGTCCTTTTTTGCATCAATAAATTCTAACACATCTGGATGCCAAATCTTAAGGGTCTGCATAATTGCAGCCCGACGGGTTTTCCCACCACTCTTGATCGTACCGCCCGTCGCATCTTGGACGCGCATAAAACTCACCGGCCCACTTGGAGAACCTCCACCAGATAGTTTTTCCTGACTTGAGCGTAGCGTAGACCAGTCTGCTCCGACCCCAGACCCAAACTTGAAGAGTCGAGCACTCTCACCCATTAAATTCCAGATATCATCAATTGAGTCTTCAACAGAGATGATAAAACAGGCAGATCCCTGCGGATATTCGTAAGGATCAACATCCACGATATCCTGATGATCGGTATCCCATCCCCAAATTTTCCGATCGCCAGAGTCGGTGATTCCATAACGATCATAAAGGCCAACATTGAACCAGACTGGGGAATTGAAGGCCCCATACTGGTTCACACACAGCCAAGTTAACTCATCATAAAAGCGGTCGGCATCCTCACGGGTCGCAAAATAGTCCTGTGCATACCCCCAATCAGAAATTGTTCGTGTCACACGATGGATCAACTGGCGTAAAGAATACTCACGCCCACCTTCGTCAGGATCCAAGTGGCCATTAGCGAGATCCCCATAGAAATACTTTGAGGTCACAATATTGCATGCCAAAGCACTCCAACTCTCAGGAAATTCAACTCCTTTCTGCTCAAAAACAGCTTCCCCATCAGGATTTTTAATCACCGCATCCCGGCGTTCCCAGGTTACGGAATCTAGCGGATTTTCACCATCAATGGAAAAAATACGTTCTACGGAAAGGCCGCTTTTTATTGGGGTTTTAGAAGATGACATAGAAAGAGTTGAGATTTATATAGTTTGTAAGTTAAGTTGACAAATACCTATTTGGGATACATCCCCAATCAAGTTCTAAATATACAATAATTTTGGATAAAATGACACATAACTGACATTATTTAATTTTTTTTCATGTCTGATTCACGCATATTCACATATTGAAATAAATTTTTATCATGTAAAAATCATGTATTGATACATAATAATCACGCGATACGATCCGTTGAGTGTCATTAATACAAGATCTTTCAACACAATCGCACACTGACTCACACAATTCCCACAAAGTATTGTGAATAAATAATGAACATCTTGCCATTGTATTGTGTAAAAAAGAGTTAAATATATTTCTCTATGAACATTCTTGACGAACGGAGCGCATACCCAAAACCTTTGGATTTTGAGGTCATGCGGCCCGAATATGAAGAAGCTGAAGATGGCACCGTGACGGCAACGATTACAGTTTCTCCATTTGAGGTCTCTGGATCAAGCGCTACCGAACCAGGAGCACGCCGTGCAGCAATTCATGAGGCACATAAAAAATACAAGGATTATCACCCGAATTATGAAATCCCCAGCCCATTTCCTGATGAATTCACCGATCAGGACGGCGTTCTTTGGAAACGACTGAGTTCAATGGCGCGTGCAATCCGGGGAGATTATTCTTTTGTTGACACCGATGGAGAGGAGGATTATGCTAAAATTGAGCAGATGTTACTCTGGGACATCCGACCTACTGTCTCCGACCAATAAGCGTTCTTTCATGGAGTCAAGGTAGTCAATCGCTGCCTGCTCATCATGTGGGATTTCGCCGGTGAGAATTTCCTGCTTCATAATTTTTGCGATACGACGCTTACTGACAGGTATTGATAGAATAACTTTTTCGTAGAGATTGGCACGATGTAACGCCTCGTCTTTAATCTCCATCATCAGCGATACCGCTGCCGAATGTTCATTAGGAATCTCTCCATCTAAGATCGCTTCTCGGACGACATCTTTAATGATTCCAACGGCGATGCCCGCATCAATCCCCACAACTTCCATGATCTCTTGCCCTTTAAGTGGGGGTTGAAAATTTCGAAGGTGATCTTTTTCTTCTACCTCTTCAAATTTTCTTTCAACTGAATCAAATGCTGCCAAGTAACGGCGAACGCGCTTTGGATTGCGGGAAGTAATATCTGCCCGAACCAGCATCATCAAATCTTCAATATCCTCACCTGCATCAAAAAGCAATCGGCGTACAGCGGAATCCGTGACTTCGTGATCTACAAGGGCTACCGGACGATGATGTAAGGCAATGAGTTTTCGAACATAGGTCATACGATGATCCGTCGGTAATCGCAATTTTTTAAATATTTTAGGAATCATCCTCGCTCCAATATCCTCATGACCATGAAACGTCCAGCCACTCCCTTTGACAAAGCGCTTCGTGCGAGGCTTTCCAATATCGTGTAGAAGGGCCGCCCAACGTAACCAGTATTGATCAGAATCTGCAACGGCTACCACATTATCTAACACCTGCAAAGTATGATAAAAATTATCTTTATGGCGCTGACCTGCAACCGTATCTACCCCTCTAAGTGCGCTCAAATCAGGAAAAAATTCTCTTAGTAGTGAAGCTTCCTCTAAAATCCTCAGCCCAATTGAAGGCATTTGACATTCCATAATTTTGTGGAGCTCATCGGTAATCCTTTCTTGGCTGACGATCTTGAGACGGTGCGCTTCTAGTTGCATGCTATGGTAGGCATCGGAATCTATTTCAAATTCCAACTCAGTGGCAAAGCGTGCGCCGCGAATCATTCTTAATGGATCATCGGCAAATGTCTCTCTTGGTGGCCTTGGGGTTCGTAGCTTACCAGCATCAAGATCCTTTAGTCCCCCCATCGGATCCAATAACTCTCCAAAGGGTTGTTTGCCAAATAAACTCACAGCAAGTGCATTGACGGTGAAATCTCTGCGAAGTAGATCCTCATTAAGTGTCCCATCTTCTATGACAGGCTTACGTGAATTTCTTCTGTAGCTCTCTTTCCTTGCTGCTACAAACTCTATCACACCTTCTTCTAATCTCACAGCCGCCGTCCCAAAGTTGGGGTAGATATGTGCAATTGAACCTCCCAATCGATCCCCAACGGCTTCAGCAAGCCGGATCCCAGAACCTGAACCAATTGTCAGAAAATCTATCTCTGAAGTTGAACGATTCAAAATCGTATCCCGAACAAATCCTCCAACGGCATACGTTTCAATACCCTGTTTTTGAGCTTCAGATGCTACTTGTTTAAGCAACTCGTACTGAGGAGAAGAGGCTAACAGTTCACTTAGGTCATTCATCTTACACAAGCGCAAACATAATATCACACTTCGTTTGAACTCTCAAGTCAACCAACCAATTCAATGATAAGAAAATTCTGACACCAGGCAAAGGCTATGGATTCTATTTAACTGCTATGAAAAATGTTAGAATCATAAGCTATCTGAGAAACGAAATTTTCTACACTAGTTGAAAGAAAATAGCTACGATCTTGTCGCAGACTTGAACGCGTATCAGTCCAATGATCTCAAGGAATCACTTCAAGTTAATGACCAGCGATCACAAGAGAGCGGGTAAAGGTTTGGGGTTGCTGTGATCCTTCCAACTGAAGTCGCAATACATACACACCAGGAGCGAGATCTGGTGTCAATGCGATCTCATGAATACCCCCACTGTAAGAAGCATCTGGCATCTCATATACTTGGCGCCCTAACACATCATATAGCATCACCGATACTGAGACAGCCTCTATGGCAGAAAATGAAATGTTCACAGTCTCAACAAACGGGTTAGGGTAGGTAGACAGGAGTGCAGATTCAACGATGGCTTGGTCATTGTCTACATTCACTGATGAAGCTTTTTTGAATGTCATTCGGTTGATGTTGACATCCATATCACTAAATGTGATACGTAGGATTTGATTAGTGCCAGCGGTTAATTCAGGAGTCTGAACCTGACGGGTGACCCACTCCTGCCAACCACCTGTATTACCGATTTCAACTTCCCCTATATTTTGTTCACCCATCCTGAATCTTACATCTGATCCACTACGCCGTCCCCCAGTATTACTTGCACCTCTTACCTCAATGGTATACTGTCCATCTTCTAGAATATCAACCGTATATTCAATCCACTCAAACCGCTGAGTCCATGCGACATTATATTCAAAGCCTTTGGGATCAGTCGAGGGTTCAATGTCAACTCCATCATTGCGATAAGACCTGCCACTGTTACCACCCCCTGGATCATTATTCACAGCCCAATGGTCTGTATCACTATAGGCTAAGTTTTGATTACCCAGATCATAGTCTGCTGCATTTATAGCCCCGGGAATTGTGTGTCGCTTGAATGGTTTTTGCTTCGTTCCAAACTCTGGATCAAAAATCGAGGCAAGAAGCCCATGATTGACGCGAGCAGAATCCAACTCTAAATTATTAGCCATAGCCAGTAATGCATTTGTCGCATCGGAAGCTGAAGGCTTCTGTCCAACACCACGCCAATAGTCGATCACCTCCTGATAACCGGGTGCAAATGGTGAGCTGAGTGGACTGGTGGTCGTCTCAATTTTCTTGTGTGTCCACCAGTTAATTCCAATGTTATGCTCTTCGGTCAATTTAGTGAGTGCATAAAACCATGAATTAGAGTTTTCCCCAGTTTCTCCTAAATAGAGAGGAACGTTATCCTCAGTCCTGAGGCTGAGTAAATAGTTGATTGCTCCCTGATCAGCTCCTTTCCAGTAATGATGGAAGGTGTAAACAATATTGCTTTTATTTTCAGGGATTTCGCGCAGGTGTTCATCAAATGATGTCGCAAAATAATTGCCTTCAAGAAAGAACATATGGCGGGGAGAGATCGGTTGGACTGCATTGATAATTTGACCATACAGTTTTGCTAAATCTGAAGCTACTATTTCATCGGGCACGACAGGTTCATTGATGAGATCATATCCAAGAATGATCGGATCATCGTTGTAACGTCGAGCGATTTCGCGCCAAATCTTAATCGTCTGGGGCCAGTATTTTTCGGGTTCAGTCCAAAGTCGTGCCTCCCCATCACTATCGGCTATTCCTCCTTCGCTTTGTGCTCCTGGGGCAGCGTGCATGTCTAATAGGACAGTCAACTCATGCTTTCTGCACCATTCTAAAAATGTATCAAGTAGCTCAAACCCATCTTCTTCCCAAGAGTCGGTTTCTGAGTTATAGAATAGTTGATAATGAAAGGGAAGGCGGATATGATCAAATCCCCATTCCTTGATTGCGACAATATCTTTTTCCTGCACAAACTTTTCCCTGAACACTTTAAAGAATTGATCTGTATTGGTTTCACCAATCAGGTCTATCATTTGATTACGTATCCCCGTGGGCCCATCGGTTCCATCTCTGACTGAAATATGTAGCATGTATCCTTCTGGCAGTAGCCATCCTCCGAGTCCGATCCCTTTGAGCACCACTGGAGTCCCATTTGGGTCAACAATTTGGGTTTCTTTGACAGCGTAAAACTTATCCTTTGGAAGGTCTACCGATTTTAATTCAAAACGAAAGGTTCCGACGGGTTTCAGTTTCCCATTGACTACAAATGGCGCTTCTTCAATCCGTTGAATATTTTCACGAGGAATGGTTGGATCATTAGCAGAAGTATAATCAGTACCGCTATCGGTGCCAGCATCATATACGAATAACTCTACTTCAAGAGAGTCAATCCAGTTGTTGTCATCGTCAAGTAAACTTAAATCACGGACTCCCACAAACCAGTCTGGGCTGGGAGCTAGCATGGATGTTACCGTTACGAGATTCCATGGAGGACGAATTGTGAATTCTGTCTTTGCGCTTGCTGGAGAGGATCCGATGCCACGTCCATCAATTATCTGATCGGCATTTGAGGCATCTATCGCGCTCATGACCTCACTTCGTAGCGTAGATTTACCTCCGAGTTCGGACATTAATTTAATTCCATCACTAGCGATTTCGCCAGTGGCCCAAAACTTCACTTGATCATTATGTGTACCTCCGATCATACCAGAGAAATGGGGATTTGATGGAAATCCATCCGGGTGAGTTTCAGCGCTCCAAGTTGCGGTAAAGGTAAGATCATAGGTCGCTGTACCTTGAGCCATCACCTGCGATACGATGACCAGAGAGACTGCTAAGAACGATATCAAAATTTTGAAAAGAGGTAACGAATTACTCATGTATAGGAAGTCAACGATAGCCTAATATAATGATTTTTGATTTAGTGCTGGATTTACGACAGCATCAGTCAAGCTTTGAAACTTGCGTGAGTTAAATCAAGATCATCATAAATCTTGTCACTCACACTCTACAATTGTCAAATGATAAAATTATCATGTCTTTCCTAAACATCAGTTATCTTGAAGATAGCATACTGAATATGATTCACCCAATCTCTGTTTCAGAAACTATCACTGATTACCCAATACTATCTTCGGAAATGAACTATAATTGCATTAATTACTTGCTCTAAACTCTATATACGTTCTCACAGAGTTCTTATCCCAGAATATTCATGAGCACCGTAACATACCTCAAAATTCTATGATCCGGCACAT
>JAPOTS010000062.1 GCA_026709065.1 Bacteroidota bacterium | reverse complement strand
ACGCTCAGGTTAACAAAATTTAGTACTTGAGTATATGGGATTTTCGGATAGATACTATTTTCAGATCATTATCAAGTAAAAATCTCCGATTACTAAGAAGTGATTGTAATTTATTTTGCCTAAATTTGTAGATTCAATCTGTTGCGGTTATTTTACCTTAGACAACGATACAATTCTGTAATGCTCAACAGAGGTTCAATGATTAATACTTGCACAATCTATTGATGATGTTCAAAAGCTTGATCAATCGGGTTGCACTATTAGGAGCTTTACTCTATATGGGTTGCACTGAGACGGGTAATATTGAGGTCATCAAACTTGGTCACGGCCTCGACACCACTCATCCCGTTCATCAGGCGATGGTTTTTATGCAACAGCGACTTGATAGCTTATCCAATGGGGCACTTAAAATTCAAATTTATCCAAGTCAGCAACTTGGGACTGAACGGCAGTTATTAGAGTTGTTGCAACTTGGAAGCATCGGAATGACTAAAGTCGCATCCGCAGTCCTTGAAGGGTTTGCTCCTGAGTATAAAGTCCTTAGCTTGCCATATTTATTTCGTGACGATCCCCACCGTCACGCCGCTCTCAGCGGACCAGCTGGACGAAAAATTTTACTCTCAAGTGAACCGTACTGGTTACGTGGGTTAGCATATTATGACGCAGGAACCCGCAGTTTTTATACAACAGACCAGCCAATTTATTCACCCAGCGACTTAGAAGGGCTTAAAATTCGTACGCTTGAAAGTGCAACGCAAGTAAGAATGGTGAATAGTTTGGGGGCCTCTGCTACTCCAATCGCATGGGGCGAAATCTATACCTCACTCCAACAAGGTGTCGTCGATGGCGCTGAAAACAATCCCCCATCATTTTACACATCCCGCCATTACGAGGTGTCAAGTTATTATTCACTTGACGAACATACAGGATTGCCCGATGTCGTCCTAATTAGCACCATTATATGGAATCAACTGACCCCACAACAGAAACAATGGGTTCAACAGGCGGCCGATGAATCCGCAGAGTATCAAAAAATTCTGTGGAAAGCGGCTACTGACGAGGCTCTGCAAAAAGTCCAAGAAGCAGGAGTTGAGATCATATATCCCGATAAAACACCCTTTGCTGAACGAGTTGCTCATCTGTATGAAGAGTACCGCGATATACCAGAAATTTATTCATTGATTGAAGAAATCCGCTCAACCACCACTCCATGTGATTCGGTAAGCGACTGCTCCACGACTGATTTTTCTGCCCAATAAGTCTCAAAATCACATGGTTCAATCACGTAACCTCCTTGACAAGCTCCTTGCTGCCCTTATCGCAACACTCTCGGGAGTTCTCGTGCTTGATGTCTTATGGCAGGTCTTCACCCGATTCGTTCTTGATAACCCCAGCTCATGGACAGAGGAATTGGCAAGATACCTGATGATTTGGGTCGGACTCATCGGGGCTGCATATGCCGCTGGACGCAGGTTGCATTTGAGCCTTGATCTATTGCCCACCGCCCTGACAGGCCGAAGACTTCATACTCTGCGCATTATTATTGAGTCGCTTATTATTATTTTTGCACTCTCTGCACTCGTTGCTGGTGGCCTCCGCTTAGTCTGGGTCATGCTTGCCCTCGGTCAAACCTCCGCTAGCCTGCAGCTACCACTTGGCTATGTTTATATCGCGGTTCCACTAAGTGGGGTGTTTATTGCGTGGTATGCCGTCCTAGATTTGATAAGCGAAATCAAAAAACTCCAGAATGGAAGCCATTGAAGTTATCGTCTTAGCTGTATCCTTTGCGGGAATGCTCCTTCTGGGTGTTCCGATTGCATACAGTATTGGGCTTGCCACTCTTGCTACTATGCTGATTACCATGGGAACTTGGCCGGCCTTGACCACTCAAGCTCAGCGGATCGCTACAGGGCTTGATAGTTTTGCTCTCTTGGCAATTCCCTTCTTTATTCTCGCTGGCCAAATCATGAATCAGGGTGGTATGGCGCGTCGATTGATTAACTTTGCCCGTGCATTGCTAGGTCTTCTTCCAGGCGCACTCTCTCATGTGAATATTCTTGCATCAATCCTCTTTGGGGCAATTTCTGGATCGGCTGTTGCAGCGGCATCGGCAGTTGGCGGAATCATGACACCAGAAATGGAAAAAGACGGCTATGATAAGAACTTTTCCGCAGCGGTCAACATTACCTCTGCAACGACAGGACTATTAATTCCCCCAAGTAATATTCTGATTGTCTACTCGTTGGCAAGTGGAGGCGTGTCCATTGCAGCACTATTTCTGGCAGGATATCTCCCAGGATTATTGGTTGGACTGTCCCTGATGGTTGTAGCTGGTGTTTTTGCATTACGCCGCAAATATGGCGCATCCAGATCTTTTGAGATTAAACAGGTATTCTGGAGATTCTTGGATGCGGTTCCAAGCCTCACACTATTGATCGTGGTCATGGGCGGGATTGTTGCTGGCTTCTTTACCGCAACTGAAGCTGCAGCTGTTGCCGTTTTATATGCCTTGATTTTAGCCCTTATTTATCGGGAGGTGACGATTCGAGATATTCCACAAATACTTATAAATGCCAGTGGAACGACAGCCGTCGTATTATTACTTGTTGCAACCTCGGTTGGGATGTCTTGGATTATGGCTTATGTGAACATTCCCCAACAACTCACTGCGTCATTGTTAGCCCTGACCGATAACGGAATCGTCAT
Organism: Bacteroidota bacterium; assembly: GCA_026709065.1. Lineage (GTDB taxonomy): Bacteria > Bacteroidota > Rhodothermia > Rhodothermales > Bin80 > Bin80. Next base: position 9,869 of record JAPOTS010000062.1, on the reverse strand, counting down.
TCTTCTACTCATCAATGTCATTCTTCTGTGCGTTGGCATATTCATGGATATCACTCCCGCCGTATTGATCTTTACTCCTATCTTTTTGCCTATTGCTGTATCGCTCGGGATTGATCCTATCCATTTTGGAATCATTATTGTACTCAATCTATGTATAGGACTTTGTACCCCGCCCGTCGGAAGTGTTCTTTTTGTCGGAGTGGGAGTCGTAAATACTAGAATCACCGAGGTCACTCGCCCCTTACTCCCTTTCTTTATTGCTATGGTCATAGCGCTCATGGTGGTGACATTTGTGCCTGGTTTAAGTCTCTGGTTACCAGAACTATTTCTTGATTAACCAATTATTGATTACCCGTTGTGACTGAGAAGATTCTACAGTTTGGTACTGGGCGGTTTTTGCGAGCTTTTGCAGACTGCTTCATTGATGAAGCGATTTCGTCAAACAGATACGACGGGCAAATTGTGATGGTCGCATCTACCCCCAGCGGCCGTTTAGAGTTATTCAATCACAAAAATGGACGTTATCATCTATGGACTCGTGGTGTCGGACCCGATGGATTGATTAATACGCTTTCCAGTGTTAACGCCGTGAATCGCGTGATGTCCGCCAATACCCAGTGGGATGAGGTCGTACGCCTTGGCGAAAACCCACATCTTGAAGCCGTCATTTCAAATACGACCGAGGTGGGACTTTCTTTGTTGGAACCCGATGATCTCTCACTACCTAAATCCTTCCCTGGACGACTCTGTGCACTACTATATGGCCGTGCAAAATACTTTGACTATTCACCGTCTAAAGGCCTTGTTGTTCTTCCCTGTGAGTTGATTGAGCAAAATGGAAATTTGTTGCGCACTCTGATCACGAAACAGGCAACGCGATGGCAACTTGGTGATCAATTTTTGAACTGGCTCACACACTCGGTAATCTTTTGCAATACCTTAGTGGATCGGATTGTGCCCGGATTGCCCGAAGAAACTGAACTTGAAAACACTTATTTACAATTGGGGTATCGTGACGAACTTTTGACGGTATGCGAACCCTATAGACTCTGGGCTATTGAAGGAGACAGTGAATTGCAAGAGAAACTGGTTTTTCTACAAAATGCTGGGGGAATTGTCGTCACACCTGATATTGAACCCTATCGCATCCGAAAAGTCAGAATTCTCAATGGTGGACACTCGCTATTTGTACCCATAGGGTTCTTGGCAGGATGTGAAACGGTTCTGGATTCCATGAACCACCCCAATGTGAGACGATTTGTTGAATCCCTACTGCGAGACGAGATTGGACCAGCTCTGCCAGTAAATTTAGACACCGTCCCGCCCTACATTGATGAAGTCCTGCAACGATGGCAGAATCCTTACATGCATCATCGACTCACAGATATCATGATGCAATCTACTATAAAACTTCGTCATCGTGTTGTACCTACGGTGGTGGATTATTATGATCAACATCCTGATGGCCCCGCCCCTAAGTTAATCTCTCTTGGATTTGCTGGGTGGTTTTATTCAATGCGAGGATTTCGGAATGCCGATGAAGTTCATTCTCATTCATCTTCTTATCCATTCCCTGATGATTATCAGGAGGATTTTAATCAACGTTGGCCCTTTGATAAGCTTCTACTCCGCAAATTTGTTGACTCCATCCTATCGGATGAGGATTATTGGGGAACCTCATTAACTGTTTTCCCTGGGTTTGTTGAAACCGTTCACAGATATCTTCAAACAATCATTAATGACGGTGTAGCTCCTCTTCTAAATGACACCTGACGGCTTCAATCGCGTTGAATCATCTTCCATCAATCAAATTCATGAGCCAGGCGTTCCGACTTTTCAATACCTTGACTGGTAAGATAGAACCCTTGAATTTGATTGAACCGAATCATCTGCGCTTTTACAGTTGCGGTCCAACTATCTATTCCTATGCACACATTGGCAATTTTAGATCTTTTCTGACCGCTGACCTGGTTCTCAGAACTGCACGGGCAATTGGATGGAAGACAACGTATGTCACAAATATTACTGATGTTGGCCACCTCACCAATGATGACACCATGGATCCATCGGGAGAGGATAGAATGGCTAAAGCCCTCCAGTCGTCTGAGGGAACACGGTTTGCCAATGTATGGGATCTTAGTCGCTTCTATTCCGATGCTCTTCAATCCGATTGGCAGCAGCTTAACTTGCTCAAGCCTGATGTACAACCTCGAGCGACTGAGCATATCCGAGAGCAGATACAAACCATTGAGAAACTCATTTCAATCGGTGCAGCTTATGTCACTACCTCTGGGGTTTATTTCTCGGTAGATCGTTTTTCAGACTATGGTAAGCTCTCTGGTAATCAAGCGTCTGAAGCATTGGAGCAGGCGGTGCGAGATGTTGTTGTTGATCCAGAAAAAAAAGATCCCCGTGATTTTGCATTATGGAAAAAAGATGATCAGCATTTAATGCAGTGGTATAGTCCATGGGGCTGGGGATTTCCTGGCTGGCATATTGAATGTTCGGTCATGGCCCAGTGCTATTTGGGCGATGAAATTGATTTGCACGCTGGCGGGGAGGATCTAATCTTCCCCCATCATGAATGTGAAATTGCGCAGGCGGAAGCACTGACTGGGCGTCCATTTTCTAGGCATTGGATTCATACACGATTTCTTCAAGTGGAAGGGCAAAAAATGGCAAAACGGATTGGTAATTTTTTCACAGTCAGGGATTTAGTGATTGAGAAAGGAGTTGAACCACTTGCTGTTCGTCTAGCTCTGATAAGCGGTCAGTACCATAAACCGTTTAACTTCACGTTTTCAACTCTCCGAGATTGTGAACGCCATATCAAAAGGATTCGTGAAGCATATGATGCGACCAAAAATGCGAACGATTTGGGTAGACAGGATCAATCCTCTCTTGCCGATGCGTTAACTGAAAAACAGCACCTCATTCTCAATGCATTACTTGATGATTTAAATACTCCCGCAGCAATTGCCCATGCACTTGACGGTGTAAGAACCATCCTCAAGAATAAGGATTCCCTCGGTCGTCAGGCACATGAACACATGACTGAAATCTCAAATTTACTTGGGATTGTGCCTCAGGCTGCACTTCCACCATCTGATGGACATGTATCTAATGTTAGAGGTTCTATACCAAAAGCTGAGGATTCTCAAACAGAAATCATTGAACAGATGATACAGAAACGATCCATCGCTAGACGAGAGCGTGACTTTTCCAAAGCAGACAAGATTCGTGATCAACTCCTTGAAATGAACATTGAAATCAAAGACAGTGCTAACGGCACAACTTGGGAACACAAAAGCAAAATTTAAACTCATGAATTTTCAACCAATAGATTATAGTAGTGTCGGTGGTGGACTCGGCCGAATGATGGACAGATTTTCAGACTCTGGCACCTTGACTGGCGATAAAAATGAGGATGACTTCATCGCAAGTAGTCCAACCGCCGCCCTTTTAGGCCTCTTATATGATCAGCGCGTACGCGCTGAAGTTGCATTTACGGGGGCGAAACGACTGCATGACCGAATTGGACATCTTGACCTGAAAATCATTGCTAACATGAATAATGAAGCCCTACGTGAAGTGTTTGCCGAATCTCCCGCTGTCCATCGCTTCTCTAACAAAATGGCCGATACGACTCAAAAAGTTGCTCGGTTTATTGTTGATGAGTATGAAGGCCAACCAGAAACGATCTGGAATGATAACGCGCCTATTGAGGTCATTGAAAAAAGGATTAAAGCTCTGCCAGGTTTTGGGCCTGGGAAAGCAGCAAAGATTAAATATGTGCTGCACTACTTTGGATTCCGTGATTTTAGTGGACAGTAATGAAGCTGTTATTGTGCGTAGAGTTTGATCAGCACTCTGATATCCTGACAAACACTCCTCAGAGCGTAATATTTTCATCACTACCATGTCTATTATTGTGTCCTAAATCATGACCGATACTACTTAGAATGTCTCTGTCTGATAAGCCAGATATGGATCCGAAACTACCTACAAGAAGGACTTTGTTCATCCAAGAAAGCCTTATCACAAATTATGATTTTCGTTTGATTGTGTGGAGAAAGTTGCAATTCCTATAATTAGCACCTCTAAGGCTCTAAATGAGTTCTAGGTACTCTCAATTTTTTTCATGACTGCCGAGCGATGAAAAATATGATCTAGATAGAGTCGGTATTATATCTGAACACCGAATTCCTCATATTCTATTGATCTCTCTCATACTTACATCAATCACTATTACAGAACTGAAATGGTGTAATTCAGGATGAATCTGCTGCTCCAATAAATCCTTGAGTTCTTGAGAGGTTTTCGGTAATTTTCCAGAGGGTGATACCACATGCGTATACCAATCACCAAACCAAAAGACAAGATAAATCCAATATCCGCAAGATGTTGGTACCCCCGTATCCATTTGTAGATAATGTTTAGGAATTCTACTCCAAATATCTAAGCTTAAATTGTTTCTAATCACCAAAGGTATCTGTTGATTTGAGTCATAGTTTAGACAAAGATCTACTCTATCATTACGGGTGCTACTTTCTTTGATCTGAGCGTGAATGTCATATTTGTCAAGAATTTTCACAAAGGTTGAAATGAACTTATCTTGAAGATATTTTTCGTCTTCAGGATTGGGTGTTGTGATCCTTTCATCCCCATTCCATTCCCAGTAATCACGCCACTCATTACTATAAGGATCCCCCATTATAGTGGCAAGATCTTCTAATAACTCTACCGCCGTGCTATTCAAATCGGCTATGTTTGAAGGTTGACCATTTTGGAGAATATTCAAGCTATCCGATAGCGAGATGTCTTTTTTCTGAGTTTTCTGCTTTCGGAGGATCTGTTCATGAATAGCTTGTCTGATTTCAGGCTTCCATGCACTTAAATCTGGGTCAGATGCAAGTATAGATAGTGCAAGAGCTGCCCCGTGATCTACTCGTTTAGAAAGCTCTTTGATGCATGGTATAAATAGATCATGAACTCCTTTGGGTATGTTCTCAGGAGAATCTAAATGATTGGGAGCTTCAAGTAAAACAGAGGGTAGTATCTGACGAGCAAGTGATTGGACGAAGGTCGATATCTGCTTCGGTGACCACTGATCAAAATGCCTTAAAAGTACTCCCCTTCCCCCTAAATCAAAAAATTTGAGAACATGGCGTATTCTGGCCGTTCGACCATTTGATAGAAAATCAATAAAAGGTTGAAGGCAATGATCGTGAGCAATACACAATCCTGCTGACAATAACAAAGCCCTCTGAGCTACATCCATATTTTTCCGATTCAGCCTTTGAATCACTAAATTTTTAATATCTGCTTTATTGATGACTTCGGAAGTCATACAATAGACCCGCAGAATGCACATTAGCGTAGCATGAAGAGATTTCAATTGGAATCCGCTACATTTGGTAGGGAAAATTGTGATTAACGTCCTTCTGACTACCAGAGGGATAACCTTTTCATAAGCCCGATCATAGGACAACCTTAGAAAATGATAAACTGGACCAACTCCTGCCCCTACGCATGCTCTGTGAATGGAAACAAGAGAGTCTGCGAGAGCTTTGGGATCATTTTCCAAAGCGTATTGAAACCAGGCGGGAAGAGATAAACTCTTTGATTGATGCTTGTGAGAAGTTTCAAATTGAGCACCATTTGTTACAAAATAAAATCCAAGTACTGTATGTTTCCCACTGTCGGACAATTCACTGAAAGCCAATTGTCCGTCCTCCTCTAAAACTGCAAGGATAGAATATGCAAAGAGGGAGCATTCACCATTCTGAAGCATCTCTGAAATATCGTCTAATACTGGCAAATCTTGACGCTTCATGATACTACGAAATCCGCTCCAAACCGCATCATTGAGCTTCCGGTCGTTATTGAGATATCTAGCAAGGTAATCCCGCCCATTTCGGCTTTCCCGATGACCGTAGAAATAAACTCTCGCACATTTATCGAGAAGTTTCAAAGAACAACGGCCTTCGGCGACTTCATTGATTTTGAGTTTGAGGTAGGACAATTCATTCTGTCGTCCTTGCTCAATTGTTGATATATTGAACTTGGTTCTTGTTGAATGTGATTGTTCCTCCTTCTGTCTGTGATTTCCCTTGGCTAAAAGGCGTTGCTGATTCCATTGGTATAAACTCGATATATTTGAGATATGCAGAGCCACTTGATCATCAGAAATAGGGTCTGCCCAACCTTCTTTTTCCAGAGTAGACCAATGAGCCAGGATAATGGAGATGCTTGGTTGAATATCAGCGAGTTCAATTGCACGGTTAAGACACCATAAACGGAAGTCTTTACATACATTTTGACCGAGAAATTTTTGCGGTAAGCAAGTATCAAGTTTGCTTTGTTGAACTTTCTGTCTTTGTTGGATAAGACCGAATTCTATAAGTTTGAATTGGAGTGATTTTCGCTTACTTAACCATTGAAGAACAGACGGATGGTCATTGATTTGTGGCGAGGGAAACCCTGAATAGTTCACTGGAATGAGCTCAGATAGATCTTCGTTAAATTCAAGAAGTGCAAACCAGCCATACAAATCGGCAATGTCCATCTGATCTCCAAACGTTTCGAGACCTCTTTGTAGGAGTTTTAATACTAAATCTGTGCGATTACTTTGATATAGTTTGGGAAGAATCGTCTTACTTTGACTACAAAAGACATCCAATAAAATTTTGATCTGAACTCCTGTGGCTTTTTCAATGAGTCTCGATAAAACCCCTACTATTTGTGGGAGTGTTAAAGATTTGAGGTCATTCCATAATTCATCCAACAAAACATGATTCTGAAATCGATATTCTAAAACAGTATAGAGTATCTGATTGTCTTCATCCTGTAAATTTTCATCCTTGATGTCGCTAAGAATATTATACATAATGGTTTCTAAACGGGATGAATCGGAAATCATCTGATTCAATATATATAGTGCTTGAATTCGAATCTTCACGTTCCAAGTCGGATCATAAACAATAATCAGGATTTGTTCAACATCTCGATATTGCTGAGAGGATCCTTTAGACCCACCTGACACTATATTACCATCTGTCAAGAGAAAGTGCAAGAGATCTTGTCGTTTCTGACCGCGTTCCTCACAGGAAATCAATCTCCATATTTCAGAGATTTCAGAAACGCTAGCAAACACTCCCATAGACGCAGTGAGGCTGAACATCTCGTTAAAGTGCATACTTTGTTCAAAGTTGAGAACCATATGATGCTTTTGCTCATCTGTCAATATGGTTGGATCTCCATCAAATGCCAATGCGAATGGATCAGAACGAATGAGCGATGAACGTACATCTGAATTAAATGAAGCAAGCCATGCAATAAGCCCTTTAAGGTCTTGTAGTGGAATTCCATTCACATCCATCAGTAATGAAAGAACGCGTCTCCATCCTAATCCCTGTTGTATGATCTCATTTAAGTAACGGGCTCCTAAAAATTCCGCTATTAATCGGTGGATCGGGAATCGGCAGTGCAAGTCACCCTTAAATAAACCTGATTCTAAAACTGTGCACATAGTAGGGTAATCTTCATCAACAAGATCGGATAATGAGAGGAAATCTTGTTTACAATTACCTTTAAAAGTCCAACCTGTCTTGTTATGAATCAATAAAAGCGCACATAGGAATCCGGCATGATGAAGAATAGTGTTTAAACATAGCGCTTGACGCTCTGATCTTAAAGGATAATCATCGCGAAAGTCAGGTTCGTTGATAAGCTGAGAACATGCTTTTTCAAAGATATCTAATGGAGTACTCCACCAACAACCACCTTTGATAGAATTAAGCAGTATGTGGAGCAGCTGAGGATTACATAGAAATGATTCCAGCCAGTAAGGGCGCTCCTTAATTTTTAATGCAGATTCAAGTACTTCACATCCCACAAGAATTTGTTCAATATCAGTGTCGGGAAGCGGATTAAGTTGAAGTACTGGGATGTTGTTAGACTCGAGGCCACAAGATAATTGCCGCAGATGACTTTTTCTCAGCCAGCTATTAGTGCGGCATGAAATGCGAAATCTTGGATTTTCAAGATGTTTAAGATTAAAAATGATTTGCTCAATAGTGTCACCTGGATCTCCGCCTATCAATCGAGCTTCATCAAGTCCGTCAATAAATAGAGGAACTTCTAAGGGTTGTGAAAACTGCTCCCCCCCATTTAGCAGAAAAAATCGGGATGATATAGGCTTCTGCCCGCCAACTCGTTCTGATTCTATCTCAAACTCAGTGGACTTCCCCATCCCTTGTTCGGCCAATAATATATAACCTAAGTCGGATTCAAAATTGGTCAAGGATAGATTTTTTTTGCCAAAACGAGGGTCTTCTTTCGGCCATAAAAGAGTCACAGTCCGAGGTACAATTGTTCTCATGAGATATCAAAAAACTCTTCGGGCTTTAGGCTGAAAAACTCATTGAATGGCATTTCCTCTCCCCCAACCAACATGACCCTTGCATGGGGGAAGGAATCTTTGAATGCTCTCAATCCGCGTCGAGTCCGTACTTTCCCGCTTTTTACTTCTATTCCTATAAGATTTTCTCCTCGGACAATCACGTAATCAACCTCATTCTGATTATTTGTGTCGCGCCAATAATGGATATGAGTTCCATAGTCTCGGGTATTATATAAATGTGCACCTACCGCGCTTTCTGCAATACGCCCCCAAAAGGATGGGTTGTTCTTAGCATCTTGAAAAGTATAGACCGAGTTAGCTGTCATGAGAGCAGTATTCAGCACATTGAGTTTAGGTACTGAGGCTCTACGACCAGACAAAGGTTTCCACTTAAATCGGGAAAGCGTTGTCATCAAACCCGCACCCATAAGGAGATCAATATATTTTGCAAGAGTAGTCGTGTTTCCAGCATCTTGGAGCTGCTCTAACATTTTGTTGTAGGAAATAATTTGACCAGAATAGTTTGGTGCTAAATCTATGATCTGTCGCATCAGGGCAGGCTTCTCAATACGTTTTTGAGCAATGATATCCCGATTGATCGCAGGCTCAATGATAGAATTGAGGATATACTTTTTCCACAATGGTTCCGCAACGTCTAGGTTTTTCACATACCCGTTCATTTTCCCAGTCCATGGGCCTGGATATCCACCGAAATACATATACTCATCTATGTTGAAGTCAAAAACATAGGACATTTCCTTGAGCGTCCAGTGAGAAATCGGAAATGCATCAAAGCGACCCATGAGGCTTTCGTTCATTCCTGTAAGCATCCGCCAAGGCGCAGAGCCCAAAATGACAACACGTAATGGACATTGATTTCTGCGATCGGCATCCCAGAGTCCTTTAACAATGTTGGACCACCGTGGAATTATTTGAATTTCATCCAGAAATAAGACAAATCCTCGCTTGGATTGTTGTGCAGCTATTCGTCCATTTTCCCATATTCCCAGAAGAGTTTCCTCATTTGGAGTGTTTATCATTTTACGAAGTTGATTTTTCGACACTTCGTCTGAATTGTATAAATCAAAAGATCCAAGCTCATCTACGCTTGGGTTATCCAAAGCACAATACTTACACGCAAATCCAGATTCCGTCAACTTACTGAAGATCTGTAATGCTATGGTTGTCTTACCAGTTTGACGAGGACCTGTAATCGCAATGAGACGTAGATTCGGATCGCTTATTATCCAATTTGTGATCTCCGAAACATAGGCTCGTTCATATTGAGGAGGTATCATAATTATTGATTGAGTAAATTTGCTCAATAACTTACTTTTATTGAAACATAGTGTTCCAAAGAGATATTTAAGTATTAACACCAGATCATCCCCTTGCGCTTGATCATCGTGTGGGGTTGTTTCAAATCTTGTTGAAACTTTTGGTTCCATACGTGACTGATAGGGCA
>JAPOTS010000061.1 GCA_026709065.1 Bacteroidota bacterium | reverse complement strand
AGAAATCATGTTTATTTCGGGTCACATCCAAAATAACCTAACTTTTAGAAAGATAATGTGTATACCTCTGCTTATTAAGAGTCATTTCAATGGGTTGGGCTTATCAGCAAATAAAATTCATAATACCTCTGTGGAGTGGCTTGACGAGATACTATTGTTACCCTAACCTATGGTCCTATATTCCGACTGAGTATGTTATCCTGTCAAAGTGATAAATTCTTCCTATCACCAGACCGACATTATCTAAACTGTGCTTTTTTGTCTCCCCTAATGAAGAATGTGGAGGCTGCCGGAATAGAAGCCCTTCAAATCAAGAGAGATCCTTCTCAGGTGACCCCCAACATGTTTTTTGAGGATATAAATCTAGCCCGAAGATTATTTGCAAAGCTGATAAATTGCCCTCAAGATCAGGTTGCTCTTATTCCCTCAACATCTTATGGAATTGCAACCATTGCAAGAAACCTCTCCATTGAGTCTGGAGACAATATTGTGCTTATTCAAGATCAATTTCCTAGCAATGTCTATGCGTGGAGACGATTATCAAAAACGACGGGCGCAACAATTCATACCGTGGTCAGAGATCACAAAAGAGACTGGTCACAAAAAATTATAGAATCTATCAACCAAAAGACAGCTGTTGTCGCCATGGAAACGGTTCACTGGGCAAATGGATACGCATTTGATCTTATGGAAATCAGTAAGCGGACTCATGATGTTGGAGCGCACTTGATTCTTGATGGAACCCAATCCATTGGAGCGGTTCACTTTGATATTCATTCGGTTAAACCAGATGCACTGGTCTGTGCTGGCTATAAATGGCTTTTGGGGCCCTATGGAACGGCATTATTGTATGTAGGTGAACGCTATATGGATGGGATTCCGTTGGAAGAAACTTGGGCTGCACGACAGGGAAGCGATAAATTTGATCAATTGGTCAACTATACCGATGAATATCGATCAGGTGCAACGCGTTTTGACCGAGGCCAGTCCTGCGCTTTTGCCCAAACAGCCATGATGATTAAAGGGTTAAAACAAATTCTTGAGTGGGATCCCGCACAAATCCAATCCTATTGCTCTGAGTTGATTACTGATTTCTTATCTATCATTCAAGATCACGGATATGATGTGGATGATGCATGCTTGTCACATTTATTTGGATTAGCCATTCCCGATCATTTAGATCGGATGCAATTGAGTGATCAACTCAAGGAGGCTAACATCTCAGTTTCGCTTCGTGGAGGCTCTATCCGAGTTTCTCCCAACGTATACAACCGCAAAGCAGACATTCATGCATTGCAAGATGTACTCCTGTCTGCAGTCAAATAAATGATTTGGTCAACAAAAAGGTCTTTACCAATGGTGGGGAAATAGACGATTTTAGTAGAAGGGTTGTATGATCAAACCCAAGTTATTCTGGTTCAATAATCTTTTAATTTCTTATTATCTCATGAGTCGTAAGCGTTTTGATGAAATCACCGCTCTCTGTAAGCGTAGAGGGTTTATTTTTCAGTCATCAGAGATCTACGGTGGCCTTGGAGCAACCTATGATTATGGCCCGCTGGGCGTGGAGCTCAAGCGAAATATCCAACAGAGATGGTGGCATGAAATGGTCTATTCCAACGATAATATTGAAGGGATTGATGCTGCTATTTTGATGCACCCAAGAGTCTGGAAGGCCTCTGGCCATGTAGACGCTTTTCATGATCCACTCATTGATGATAAAGTATCCAAGCGCCGATATCGGGCAGATCAGCTCATTGAACAACATATAGATCGCCTCAGAGCAAAAGGAAAAGCAGATCATGCAAATGCTGTACATCAGAAATTTACCGAAGCTCTCAATGCAGATGATATGCCAAGTGCACTGCATTCGCTGATCATTGACGAAGAAATTCGAGGACCTGACTCAGGTGCATTTGACTGGACGGATGTGAGGCAGTTTAATATGATGTTTGAAACAAAAGTTGGAGCACTGGCTAGTGAAGATGACTCCATTTTTCTGAGGCCCGAAACCGCTCAGGGCATCTTTGTTAATTTTCAGAATGTCATGGCAACTGCTCGCGTACAGATCCCATTCGGAATTGCCCAAATCGGCAAGGCATTTCGTAATGAAATTGTTGCCCGGCAGTTCATATTCCGGATGCGTGAATTTGAACAAATGGAAATGCAGTATTTTGTTGAACCAGGAACCCAATTAGAGGCCTATGAATCTTGGCGCTCCCAAAGATGGGATTGGCATGTGAACAATGGGATTCCTTCATCAAAATTACGTTGGCATGTCCACGAAAAACCAGCGCATTATGCCGATGCTGCCGTAGATATTCAGTATCACTTCCCTATTGGATGGCAGGAGGTGGAAGGAATCCACTCTCGCACAGATTATGACCTTAGACGGCATCAAGAGTACTCTGGCAAGAAGATGCAGATCTTTCACCAGCCTTCAGCAACGCGATTTATTCCATATGTCATAGAGACTTCGGTTGGGCTTGATCGCACAGTATTGATGATCCTGTGTGAGGCTTATCAAGAAGATGAGGTTGGGGGAGAGGCGCGGACTGTCATGGGCTTTTCACCTGCGATCGCTCCGATCAAGGTCGGCGTATTTCCACTGATCCGAAAAGCAGGCATGCCGGAACGGGCACGTTCAATTACATCAGAACTTCGGAGGCAATGGAACGTGTTTTATGATGAAAAAGGCTCCATCGGCAAGCGGTATCGTAGGATGGATGAAGCCGGGACACCACTATGCATCACCATTGATAGTGACACCCTTGACGGTAACGGGGTCACCGTTCGTAATCGTGATACATTGGAGCAGACTCGGATTGCAGACGATCAGGTATCGTCATTCATATCTGAATTCATTTCTAAAGCATAATTTTCTGCAATTCTTTCTACTTCTTGCCAGACTCTGAGAGCATTACCACCTAGAATTTTTGCGATGTCTTCCTCGGAGTAGTCACGACGAAGAAGTTCTGCAATCAGGTTTGGGTACGTTGATACATCTTGAAGATTCTTGGGAAGTCCAGTGACACCATCATAATCGCTACCAAGCCCGATATAGTCAATCCCCACGAGATTAACAATATGATCAATATGATCAACGACCTCAGGGATCGTCCCTAAGGGCGTTGACTTGCGGATGGATTCTCGATACAAAAACCCATCTTTACTGTTGATGGGCATGTCATTCTCATCAAGATAAGCGGAAATAGATCTGGCAAGTGTATCATTTTTGGCCCGTAGTTCATTGCGAACAAACGAAGCACCAAAACCAATCATGACCACCCCACCTTTGGCTGCTGTAGCTTGAATTAATTGATCACTCAAATTACGCTCCCAACCCGGTGTAAAATGTCTAGCTGACGAGTGGGTGGCTAAAACAGGAGCTTTGGTTCTTTGAAGAACCTGAGCAATACTACTATCTGTCAGGTGAGAAATATCAATGATCATCCCTAAACGATTCATATGGTCAACGACCGTTTCACCGTAGGGGCTTAACCCTCCCCATGTACGCGTTGAATCATACGAGGAATCAGAAATGTGATTATCCCTCCCATGTGTCAGAGTGATATAACGGATTCCGCGTTTGTAAAAATGCTCCAAGTCATCAATGGTCTCAACGGGTGCGCCATTTTCCATTCCAAGAGGAAGAGAAACAAGCCCAGCATTTTTATGGTCATAGAGATCAGAAGAGTGCGTCGCAATGGCAAACTTATCTGGGGCATGTGAGGCAATTGCTTCAACAATATCGATCAACGAATCTGCAAGGAGTTTAGCTGCTCCTGGGATATCTTGGAGAGGAGGGGGAATATAGACAGACATAAACGGAGCATTGAGTCCTCCAGCAACGGCCTTGGGGTGATCAAAATCTCCTCCAATCGTTTCTTGACTCACATCTTCAGTAAAGCGGGTCAATCGATATGGCAGATCAATATGACCATCAATGATCAGATGTTTCTGAGCGATTTCGTGAGCCTGTTGCATAGTGGTATCTTGCGCACAACTCATCATTATCAGGAGTAAGAAAATATAAGAATGCTTCATTATTTAGCGGTTGATGTTTTTCTTAGTTCACGGATGACCGTGACATCGACCTGGCCAGGATAGGTCAGCTCATTTTGAATACGTGAAGAAATATTCACTGCAAGCTCTCGGGTCCCCACATCTGAAACCTTCCCGTACTCAACGATGACACGTAGTTCACGTCCTCCTTGGATAGCGTAAGCTAATGTAACCCCATCAAATGACATAGCAATGGCTTCCATGTCTTGTAGACGTTCAATGTATTCGTCCCTGCGAATATTTCGTGCTCCGGGTCGAGCGCCGCTGATGGCATCACAGATCTGTACAATCGGGGCATAAAGAGATGTCATTTCAATTTCATCATGGTGGGAACCAACAGCATTACAAATGTCTAAGGATTCTTTGAAGCGCTTACAATAGTCCATTCCAACCAGGGCGTGAGAGCGATCAAATGATTCTTGGAGTACTTTCCCAATATCGTGTAATAACCCTGCACGTCTGGCAATTTGAGTATTGAGTCCCATTTCAGAGGCCATAATTGAGCAGAGGCGGGCAACTTGGATACTATGGCTGAGAAGATTTTGACCGTAGCTAGTCCGATATTTCATTTTGCCAACGATGGAGACAAGTTCCTTATGCATTCCGCGAAGTTTCAAGTCAAGGAGTGTACGTTCACCAAGGTGGCGAATTTCGGATTTAAGATTTTTTTCAGCATTTGCAACAAATCGCTCAATCGTTCCAGGATGAATTCGGCCATCTTGTATGAGTTTATTTAAGGCACGGAGTGCGATTTCACGCCGGTATGGATCAAATGAGCTAATGACGATTGCGCCTGGGGTATCATCAACAAGAAGATCAACTCCCGTTGCGGCTTCAAATGCTTGTATGTTTCGTCCTTCGCGTCCAATCACCCGGCCCTTGACATCTTCTGATGGAATGGTGGCCACCGACACAGAATTGGATTCTGCTTCTTCAGAGGCGAGGCGTTGCATCGTTGTAAGAACGATATTATGTGCATGATCACGAGCGGTGATATCGGCTTGATCTTGCAATTCAATTAGCTCTAAAGCAATATCCTCCTGAGCTTTTTCTAAAAGTTCTTCACGCAAATGCTGGCGTGCTTCGTCTTGTGTGAGATCAGAAATAATCTCCAGTTTTCTCAGGCGATCCTGAATCAGAGACTCAAGTCGTGATTGTTTAGAATCCAAATCGTGCTTTTGGGCATCAATACTTGAAAGTTTTTTTGATGCCGTATTCAAAATTTTCTCTAAGTGTTTTGAGAGTCTTTCAGAATCACGAAGTGCTTTATCACTTTCAGTCTGAAGGATTTCAATGATTTGGGTCCCCTCATTCAATAACTCTTGTTTTTTATTTAAGCGCCGATGCCTGTTGTTGAGTTTTTTTCTGTTACGATCATTTTTCTGTCGAGAACGTCTCTTGAGTTGTTCCAGTGACTCACGATCTCTCTCAAGGGTAGCTCTTTCGGAACTGAGTTGAGCACGCTGTGCATCAAATGTCGCAGTTTCATTTCTAATTACTTCTTCTTTTAAAACAATTGATTCTTGTTCAGCAAGGGCAAGGATTGCAGTAGCTTCCTCTCGCGCACGACGAAGTACACCGTGTGAGTGAACGGTGAGTATCCACCAAGTTAATGCGACACCTATGCCTAATGCCAAAACACATACTATCAACAACAGGACGGCTTGCATGCCGTCCATTGGTAAATAAAGTTTAGTTAAAAATAACGAAACTCTGCCATTACGAAAGAGTTCCGACGTAAGGTGCAAGCGTCCGCAACGGGGGGAGTGAACCCTGATTTACATATGTGGGTGAAGCCTAAACCCTTCCACACTCCTCGGCGCAGTACGATCCTTTACGGATTGAGGCCCTGTGTCCAGATTCAAAATCAACTCCCTTTGAGTTTAATTGTCGGTTCACTTGCCTGACCGCTACGGACGCGCACAAAGCTGAATACAGCGCCCAAACCGACTTGTTCCACTATTGTGAGATCGTTGAAGTTTGCTGTGCGGTCAATTCAATGACGCGATTAAGGTAATCTGTTTCGCGGTCAATAGCAGCCAACAACTCGTTTGATGATTCTTTTTCTTCGTATAACTCTTGAGCCAATTCTAATGCAATAAAGACTGCAGCAATCAGGTCAGGCTGATCCCCGTAATGTTGTTTAAAACTGTCCATTCGATGATTTAGATTTTCGGCAAGATTAGAGACCATTTCTACATCATCGGGGCTCACTAATAGGCGGTAATCACGTTCAAATATGCGTACGGTAATTGATTCCTGATTCATTGATCAAACTGATCTTCTTCAAGCAGTAAATAGTCATCTATAGTTTTGATGAAAGCATTGATGCGTACCAACAGTTGCTCTTTGTTTTCCTCAAATTTTACAGATGATCCTGATAATCTGACCTTTTGTGCAGATTCCAGTTCATTGATCCGATTAATCAGTGCTTTATTTTCATCTCTTAACCGGTCAAGTTCTTTTACAAGTACTTGGATACGATCCCGTAACCGTCTCAGTAAGGTAGTCCCTCGAACTACAGTTGAAGAAGAGGCACCTATTTCGTGTTCAAATGGATTGCCGTCTGTCACAAGTTCTTCAATCTTGTGCTCTGCACTCATCAATTCGTAGGATTAAATTTTACAGAGTGAGAAATACAGCGCGCGTCGATCCGAAGATATCTAAGGTGCTGTACAGGATACAGAGAGGCTAAATCAAGCTCCGTAATATTATCAGCAAGAGTTTGCATTGATCTCATTTTTGGTGGTTAGGTTTTGAGGGCATAAAATCTTGCACATCTTGAATCAAGCAGTATTCAAAAACAAAGAGTAAATCTTGATGACAATATCAACATAACACACACCACTAATCAGAATGTACTTATTAATCAGCCTCAAGGGCTTCACTATCGGTAAGTGATCCATAGAACCCTATTCAACTACCAAAGGTAAGGTAAAGGTTCAATATTTGACATGATAATCTATTAAATTCGGAGAATTGCACCAAATTGTTCAGAAAAAACATTAAGAATTTTTTCCATTACTCGATCTATTTCTTCATCGCGAAGTGTGCGATTTGCTCCAAAGCGGAGTGAGAATGCAATACTTTTTTGATCGGATGGAACTCGCTCGCCAGTATAAACATCAAATACATTGACATCCTTTATGAGAGGTTTGCCGACTTGATAAAGGGTAGCAACCATCGGTCCCACTGGCTGTGAACGGTCAACAGAGAGTGCAAGGTCTCTTACGACAACTGGAAATAGGGATATAGGAGTGTAGGTTTGATCGGGTACCTGGTCATATAGAACGACGAGCCTGGTCCAGTTCAACTCTGCGAAGAAGACAGGATCGGGGAGATCATATGAATCTTGAATCGATGAGGCCAATTTAGCAATGGTACCGACTTGAGTATTTTTATGAAACAGCGTGATATGATAATCTGTAATATCACTTGGCTGATTATGGAATTCAAACCGAAGAGCTGACATCAGTTGTAAAGCCTCCAGAAACTGGCCGACATCTCCTTTGAGATCAAAGAAGTCAGAAGTACGAGGGGGGGTATCCCAGCCATGAGGCTGAATCTGGCCGCTGATCCCGATGAGAAGCCCATCGTATTCTGAATAATTTTCAATGAAGGTGGCTTGTTTGGTGCTTCTATGGAATAGATGACCAAACTCATAAAAGCGAAGAATTTTTTGACTATGATGAACGTTGTGTTTCATTACTTTCAACATTCCGGGTAACAGAGAAGGTCTCAATGTCGACATAGATCCAGAGATTGCATTTAGAGTCTTAACCGAAGGATGGTCAGTTCCTAAGACTTCATGACAGAATGTGGATGCTTCCTCATCGGGCAGAAGGCTGTTGGTATAGATTTCTCGGAATCCATGCCCAGTCAAAAACGAATGGGCAATTTCCCGGGATTGATCATCTGGACGGGAGAGAGGGACGGGTAGTTGTAGAGAGGTAGAACTGTGAAGGGGGATATTTTCAAAACCATGAATTCGGGCGATCTCTTCAATAAGATCAATCTCCTGAAGTATATCTGGTCGGTAAGATGGTACAATGCATGTGATGACACCATTGGAAGTTTCATCAAGATCAAAACCGAGGGACGAAATAATTTGAATGATTCGCTCGCGCGGAATTTCAGTGCCAAGAATTTTGGGAATGCGCGAAAGCCGAAGGTCAATTGATAGTGGTAAGTCCACAGTTGGATGTTCATCTATGATGCCATTTAAGATAGACCCACCAGCAAGTTCTTGAATTAGACTCGAGGCTCGCATGGCTGCCCAAGGCTGTAATTGCGTATCCACTCCGCGCTCAAATCGATAAGAAGCTTCGGTTAAAATTCCTAAGGATTTTGCCGAGCGACGGGTGGAGGATGGATCAAACCAAGCACTTTCTATCACAATGGTTTTCGTAGAGTCATCTACTTCAGAATTTTTTCCACCCATGATTCCACCAATTGCAATGGGTTCTTGTCCATCACAGATTAAGATGGTACCATCGTCAAGTGAGTGGGTTTTTCCATCAAGTGTGATGAACGCCTCTTGAGGAGAAGATTTCCGTACAATTATTTTTTGCTGATGGATACGATCATAATTGAAGGCATGTAATGGCTGACCACATTCAAACATGACAAAGTTGGTGACATCAACAATATTATTGATTGACCGGATTCCAACCGAGTATAAACGACGTTTTAACCATATGGGGGATGGCCCGACCGTCACGCCTTCAATGATCATTGCAGTGTATCGTCGACAAATCTCTGGGCATTCAATACTCACGTTGAGTTTTTCTGCCACAGCTGCTTTTGTTGATGGGGGAGAGGCTTTGGGTAAAGTAAGTGGGGCATCCAATAATGAGCACAAATCTCTTGCAACACCAATATGGCAGGTTGCATCAGGTCGATTAGGGGTAATACTTAGATCAAAGGAAGTATCATTTACAATTTGATGCTCACGGCTTAGGTATTCAATGAGTGGCTCTCCAATGGTAGATTGGCCCGTTAAAACCATGATTCCATCATGATTTTCTGATAGTCCGAGTTCATTTTCTGCACAGATCATTCCCATAGAAATTTCTCCACGGATTTTTGTGCCTTTTCTAATTTTGAGCAATTCTCCATTAACGGTAAGCTGAGTGCCGATTGTAGCGACAGCTACGCGCTGGTTTGCAGCTACATTGGGAGCACCACAAACGATTTGCCTGGCGTTTCCATCGCCGAGATCTACATCGCAGAGCTGAAGTCGGTCTGCATTGGGATGTGTGCGTACAGATTTCACTTCGGCGACAATCACGCCGTCGAGTGACAGTATTAACTCTTGAGATTGTTCAATCTCAAGTCCTAACATCGTCAGCGCATCAACTATATCTGCGGAAGCTAATCCATGCTCAACGTAGTCCGAAAGCCAGTTATAGGAGATCTTCATGGTCCTAGAATTGCGAGAGAAAGCGGATATCGTTTTCGTAGAGGGTGCGAATATCCTTAATGTCATAATGTAGCATTGCAGGGCGTTCAACGCCCATTCCAAAGGCATATCCTGTATAACGCTCTGGGTCAATGCCGACGGCTTTCAAGACGTTGGGATGTACCATTCCGCTACCTAATACCTCCATCCAACGCCCTCCATCTGGATGATCAGGAAGCTCCCACCAGATATCTAATTCAGCACTTGGTTCAGTGAAAGGGAAAAAGCTTGGACGGTATCGCAATTTGACATTTTTTCCGAAAAATGCGTGAGCAAAGCTATAAATGGTTGTTTTTAGATCAGCCATCGTCACACCTTCGTCAATCACTAATCCCTCAACTTGATGAAATAGGCAGTACGATTTATAAGTGATGGTTTCATTGCGATAGACGCGTCCTGGGGCAATGAGGCGAAATGGTGGATCCCCAGCCACCATCATGCGAATCTGAACTGGTGAGGTATGTGTGCGCATCATAATGCGTGATTGATCAGGGTTTCCTTCATCAATAAATAGGGTATCCTGCATATCTCGGGCAGGGTGATCATCGGGAAAATTTAGGGCAGTAAAGTTATGCCAATCGTCCTCAATTTCAGGTCCCTCCGCTATGGTAAACCCCATGCGATAAAAAATATTGGTGATTTTTGTAAGGGCGAGGGTAATGGGATGGAGGGACCCTCTCCACTGGTTTTGTCGACCTGGAAGTGTAAGATCAATCTGGGAGGAGTGATCTGTGAGTTGATTACCTGCCAAATTCGCAGAATCAAGCTTAGATTGTGCAACGCTACGAAGACTATTCAAGAGTTGTCCAGCCTCGCGGCGATCTTCTTTGGGTAGGGTAGGGATCACCTTGAATAGGTGCGTAATTACTCCACGTTTTTGACCGAGAAAGCGAATGCGGAACTCTTCCACTTCGGAAGTAGCCAAGAGGGAAGTAGCTGAAATTTCCTGAGTCAGATCAGAGACGGTAGATTTAAGAGTGTGTAAGGTATGTTCCATTGGATTCAACAAAAAACCCGCCAATCCTGAATGAACAGGGGCGGGAATGAGGATACCGCACTACATTCGGCCCCTAATGTTTAAAGGTGCCGATAAAAAAATAAGAATTCATCATACATGTACGCATCATTTACGCATCGGATTGATGCACTTGTTGGACTACCTGTGCAAAGATTTCTGGTTCATTCATAGCAAGATCGGCAAGGACTTTTCGATTTAGTGCGATCTCTTGTTTTCGCAGAGCACTTGACAGGCGAGAATAGGTTGTCCCATTGAGTCTCGCACCAGCATTGATGCGTGCGATCCAGAGTCGTCTGAAGTGCTGTTTACGTTTTCGACGATCTCGGTAGGAATATTGAAGTCCTTTATCTACGGCATGTTTGGCAACCGTATATACTTTGCTTCTGCTTCCCCAATAGCCTTTCGCCAAGCGTAGAACTTTTTTTCTGCGTTGACGGGAAGCGACTCGATTACGTGCGCGTGGCATGAGATATAAATGATTTGATCAAGTTTTAGGATCCTAGTAGCCGATTGATGCGAGGCTCATCGCTTTTATCAATGAGGGTTCGTTTACCGAGTTCCCGCTTGCGTTTACGGCTTTTTTTAGTCAGGATATGGCTTTTATAGGCGTGAGCACGTTTCAATCGACCAGATGCTGTCCGAAAAAATCGTTTTTTTGCTCCGCTATTTGATTTAATTTTAGGCATTAAAAGTTAAAATAAATCTACTTCAATTGTATAGTTATTGAGCATTTCATGTGATAGGATCAGTTACGATTAAAATCTACCCCTGAGCAAATAGGAAAAATTCAACAAAAGAACGATTCTTACGACTCATGAATGCCATGACCATAGTATTTGAGTTGAAAAATATTAGGAATTGAAGATGTCCGCGATAAATAAAAACTCGTCTAACCATTTGATCATTCTTATGTTCATGCAACTTATGAACGATTTTCAGATTAAGTTCTGAAACCCAGATCAAACAGTAATACTGGTAGGGTTCAGTTATTTTTGTTTGATTGGAGTAAAGATCGCTGTCATGCGCCGACCTTCCATGCGTGGTTCTTGATCAAGTTTAGATACTTCCTTTAAAGCTTCAGCAAGTCGGGATAGAAGTGCCATCCCTTGCTCTTTGTAGATAATATCTCTTCCCCTGAACTGAACATAGGCACGTACCTTATGGCCGTCAGAGAGAAATTCTCGGGCATGTTTTGCCTTGAATTCAAAATCATGAGTATCGGTTCGAGGGCGGAATCGGATTTCTTTGAGTTGAGTTTGATGCTGTTTTTTACGGGCATCACGTTCCTTTTTACTTTTTTCGTATTGGAACTTCCCATAATCCATTATCTTACAGACAGGTGGATCGGCATGGGGGGCGATCTCAACTAAATCCAAGTTCTGTTCTTCGGCCATTGACATGGCTTTTTCAAGCGTGTAAACACCATGTTTGCCTCTTGGATCTACGACACGTACAGTGGTGGCATCAATGGAATCATTGACTCGAGTTTGTATATTTTTTGCGATGATGTTATGTAGTTAGTGAATTGATTTACGATATAGAGTTGACCTCTATGTGGGTCCTAATGGATTTGAACCATCGACCTCTACGATGTCAACGTAGCGCTCTAACCAACTGAGCTAAGGACCCTTGAAATTAATCTAATGTACGATTTTTAAGAATTTTAGTTAGAATTAATGATTTTTGTATAAACATATACACATTCATTAGAGTGTGATCGCAATTTGAATGGTTGGATCAGGCGTGAATGCAATCTGGACGATTTGATTCTGCTTATGTCGAGCTGCCATCAGGGCAGAGAAACCAGAAATCATTCGGTTTGCTATCAGTGCAGCGATCAAAGTTCCTCTACGTTGAGACCATGACTCTGAGCTATTACGAAGATCACGATAGCGCTGAAGATCTTCTAAATTATTCCAAGACCACTGAAATTCTGGATCGCTGACAGTGGAGGCTAGGTCTAAGCGTCGGTTACGGAGTTGTGAGTCTCTATATTCATCTGATGAAATGTGATTACCGATGATGACATAGAATCGCCGGTCTTTGCCTTGGGTTACGACACCCGCATTTGAAGCAGCCCAAGTTTGATAACTACTGACTTGATGTCGGTGTTGCCACTGGCTGGTAGCGAGTCCTGCTACAAGCATCACATCAGCAATTACATACAATGAAGCACGATGACTCCATGTCTGATCGTTAACATACCTGTGACCAAGTCCAGGAAGAATAACGCTATAAATTACTGCCCGTGCAGGTTTAATTGCGACTTGAGCGTGAGAGTCTTTTATAAAGAGGAAGGCAACCAAGATGGAGCACAGCAAACAAGAGTATTTAATGCCTGTGCTACGATCAGAGTTGATCCTTACAGTAAATGAGTGTCTAAACAGTAAGATTTATGGAAAATATGTTCATATGGTGTGATACAAAGGAGATTCAATTGAGTTGCGATGATGACAATTTTTGAATCAATTTGATAGGTTTTGGTCAGTGGATCGTTAATTGAAAAACGTGCATTGATGTATGACCATAGTCCATAACTATCATAGTCCGCATATTCGTCTAAGGTCATTAGTAACCTTTCTATAAATGTTGCTAAGTCATTTGCTTACCTCCAATTATATTTACGTGGCACACTCG
>JAPOTS010000097.1 GCA_026709065.1 Bacteroidota bacterium | reverse complement strand
GCCCTGCCAGTCACAGTGAAAACTCAAAAGTTTAACCTAATTTTGAAACAACCCCATGGGGCTTTCACGAATCAGAAAGCCTTCATTAATGCGCCAATTAATTGATCTAGTTCCCAACTATTCTAGCCAGATCATTTCGTACGATAAATTAATCGGTCAGCTCCAAGACAAGGGAAATGCAACAACAATTGCTGGTTATATGGACCTGCTCTCCGATGCTGGTTTAATGGGGGCTCTCTTCAGATATGCTCAAGCTCCACACCGAGGAAGATCAAAGCCGCCCAAACTGAATGTATTGAATACGGCCCTAATGACGGCTCCTTATGGTTATTCATTAGAGAAGGCTCTGGCTGACAAGTCTTTTTGGGGCCGTATTGTGGAAAGTGCAGTAGGTGCACATTTATACAATACTTGTGGCACGGTAACCCGAGTTCACTTTTGGCGTGATGAGGGAGGCAAGCATGAGGTTGATTTTGTCATCTCACGAGGTCCTGACCTTTTGGGTGTTGAGGTAAAGAGTGGGAATGTGCGGTCTCAGCATGGTATAGATGCCTTCAAGGATCGCTTTCCTAAGGCAAAAACTATGATTGTGGGCCCAAACGGCATCCCACTTGAAGTGTTTTTTTCATGTACTACCGAGGAATGGATTGAGGCGATATGAAAATGATTGTTAAGAGAACGGTAAGTCAAATTGAACCGAAAGACGAAGAGCAATCCAATGAACAGCCGCGCACACTACAGAATTTTGAAGCTGCGAACGCCTATATACTCCTGGGCGAACCAGGAATGGGAAAGACTACGGAGTTTAAGGAGGAGGCTTCTAGGATCGGTGCGAGTCCTCCAATACCTGCGTATCAATTTGTCACTCGAAATCCAGAACATACCTCAGAATGGCAAGACTCCCCCCTATTTATTGATGGATTTGATGAGGTGAGGGTAGGCGGAGGGGATCCAAGGGAGGCGATGAATAAACTCATAAATAACCTTGAGACCTTAGGGAAGCCACAATTTCGTTTATCATGCCGTACCATTGATTGGTTAGAACCCAGCGATCGTGAAAGACTTAGCACAATTTCAGAGTCCAAAGATATTCCAGTAGTATTGTTGCTGAATCCGCTGAACTACGACGATATTCGAAAGATCATTAGTCATCAGAATGCTAATGCATTTTTTCAGCAAGCTCATGAGCATCGCATGGAGGCTTTTCTAAAGAATCCACAGTTACTCAAAGTCTTGATTAAGTCCGTTGAAAATCATGACTGGTCTGATAGTCCTAAGAATACATTTATGAATGCTTGTAGAAATCTCATACAAGAAAGGAATTCTCAGCATCGTGACGCTATGTCCTCCAATATACTACCATGTAATGACGTAATTCTCAACGAAGCCTGCCGTCTTTCTGCACTAATGTTGATTGTAAATAAGATCGGTTGGTCTGTAGATGATACTGAAGATTCTGGGATGCTCTCTATGCGAGATGTGCAGACTGAAAATCGTGATGCTCTTGATGCAGCCTTTCGTTCTGGCCTCTTTGAAGGTGGACTGACTCGCAGAACTCCAATCCATCGGCTCATAACAGAGTTTTTGGGAGCACGATTTCTACATCAAAAAATCGAGAGTGGGCTGAGTTTTCGGCGCGTCCTTGCTCTTATCATGGGAAATGATGGAGTTTCATTTCCTGACCTTCGGGGCCTGGTAGCATGGCTTGCATCCTTCAATCCTCGAATAAGGGAGACTTTGATTCAAACAGATCCAGTTACCATAGCCTTCAATGGAGATGTAAGTAGCTTTAGCCTTGGGGAACGACGAAAACTGCTTGAATATCTTGAGAGTAGTAATGATTTGACATTTCGGTGGCCTTCTGATGCCGCTCTGGGAGCGTTAGTTGGTTATCAAGGTGAATTGATCATTTGGGAATTGACTGGACTGCCTAATCGTTCGGAGAATAGGCAAATGCTTGTTTATCAACTTCTTCGAGGCTTTTCCCAAAGGTACTCTGAGATGGCTGTTATTGAGACGCAGATCCCAGAAGTGCAGCTGCAGACAAGCCGTAAAAATCTGTTGAATATGGTTTATGATCCAAGCTGGAAGGACTATATTCGTTGTGAGGCCCTCCGTGCATTAAGTGTGATCCCTGTTGATAAATCTGATCGTAAGATAACCTTTAATGAGATTCTATCGGACTTACAACAAGATCTATTATCCGATGATAAGAATGATCTCAGAGGCACAATCTTAGATCTAATGTATCCCAGCGAATTGGCATCGTCAGACGTATGGGATTACTTAGTAGACGGAAATATAGCGTATAGTCATAATGTGTATTTGAAGTTCTGGTATGACTTGGTCAATCGGTCACAGGAAAACCAAATCATAGAATTACTTGACTCACTTTGTGATCGTGCCTCCGAAGTACTTCCAAAGTTGGGTAATCACAGGATGTCAAGAATTGTACTAGATCTCCTTGCACGAGGCCTAAACTTTTTTGGCGATAAATTAGATGTTACCGATTTGTATCGTTGGTTCAAACTGGTTGAATTTGACGTTCAAACATCGCAATTAATTTCCCGAGGCAGTAGTAGACGATCAGGTAGTTGGAGTGATGAGGCAAATATTGCAATTCGAAAATGGTTGAGAGAGCACAAGATCATTCAGCGTGACCTCATTGAACATGATCTGCTTTCACGGGAATCGAAGATCAGTAGTAATCTCATGATTGGGATGAAGTTTGTAGGGCCAAATCCACCGATTGGATTCCGCCGCTGGTGTCTCACTCGTTCGACAAAGCTTTGGGAAACACATCCCATAGTCGCTAAGAGGCTAGCAGAGTGGTCCGTGCGTATCGTAAGAGGTTGGGAGGATCCGTTAACGGATAAGAAAATAGAACAAATTGTGGCAGATATACCAAACATGAACCAATGGAATCGCAAGCGTCTAAAGGACAGAGAACATAGTGAACAAGAGCAAGCCGAATATAGCAATGAGATTGCAAAAATAAGAGATATCCCAAGGGAAAAGAGACTAAAAAAAGTTGAGGATATACGACAACAGAAATCTGAATTAACTACGGGAAACTGCTCACCACAATTGCTCCACGACCTTGCTTCAATCTATTTTGATGGTCGTGCTATGGACGATAGACAACCCAAACGTCATCTTGAATCTTATTTAGGAGGAGATAAGAGTCTAGTTGAGGCAGTAATGTCTGGATTTAAATGCGTGTTGAAGCGTGAGGCTGTGCCAGATTTAGATCAAATTGCAGAACTCCACCAAAACAATAAAATATCATTTTTTGCTTTACCATTTTTGGCTGCCATGGAGGAACAAGGTGATAGTATTATGGACAGTCTGTCGGAAAGTGAAAAAAGGAAGGCGCTAGGGTTTTACCATGTAATGGATAGACCAATGGTTCCAGTTATACACCGCGGAGAAAATCCAGATGCACTTCTTACGTTTTATGAGAATTACCATCCCATGTGGTACGAAAAGGCTCTAAGACACTATCCAGAAGCCGTGTCCGATTCACTGATTGCTATCCACAACGCTTGTGTTAACGCTAAATTACCTCTGAGTAGCTATTTGTATGAGATGATTGATAACCAGGCGTATTCACAGGTTGCACAACTTGCTGTGAAGAATATGTTTTCAGTTTTTCCAACTAGATGCACTGAGCGGCAATTAGAATCACTTCGTGTCGTTCTATGGAGTGCGATTCTTGCTAATGCCATGACCACAGAAGAATTACGTAAGATTGTCCTGAAACGACTGCATAGAAAAAATATGGACATCGCCCAACGAGCCCAATGGCTTTGTACGGGGGTGTATGTAGCCAAGGAGCATTGCCTTGTACTTTTGGAGGAGTTCCTTTCAACGGGTCAGGAGTCTCGGCTACGGCGTGTACTCAGTTTCCTTGTACCATATGGTCAAAAACTCATTTTTCAAAATATAGACGAATGGAGTTCTGAAGAAATGTCACGACTGATCATTATAATTGGAAAACGAGTGAGCCGTCCAGATTTTCGCGAGGGAGCACATTTGCTCAGTAAGGAAGAAATAAATAGTAACAAATTCCAATCGCTTCTTGCTACATTCCTTCAGGAATTTCTAAAACGTGACGATGATACTACAATGGGTGCATTTAACTCATTAGTTACCAATCCTGATTTGTCATCGTGGAGGCAAGAGATTATGCGTTCTCAGCAGGAATGGAATAGAAATCGCCGCATAGCCAATCGACCAGACCTTAGCTTGAAAGAAGTTCAGAAGTCTCTCCAAGGTGGACCCCCAGCAAATGCAGCTGACCTGGTATCTCTAACGACTGATGCTCTATATGAGTTAGGGGATCGTATTCGTAAAGGCCAGACCAATGACTGGCGGCAGTATTGGAATTGGGATCATCACACAAATAAACCCACCTCTCCAAAACATGAAAATGATTGCCGAGATAGATTACTTTCGGATCTTAAATTAATCTTGAACCAAAAAGACATTGATGCTCAGCCAGAAGGGGTCTACGCTGACGAAAAGAGATCGGATATTTGTATTTCTTATCTATCTGATTTCTCTATTCCCATTGAGATCAAGAAAAATTCACACCGAAAGATTTGGCATGGGATCAATGAACAGCTGATTCCCAAATATACACGTGATCCCAATTGTGACGGCTACGGGATATATCTGGTTCTATGGTTTGGTGCAAAAAGTATGAGTGGAGGCATTGTAAGCGATCCACAAGAATTGAAACATCAACTTGAAAAACAGATAGATCCGACACTTAGGAATAAAATCAATATCGTTGTGATTGATGTGAGTCAGCCGAACGAAATGTAGAAGCAAGGGTAGTAATTTCCACTAACCCCCTACTTATATGAGTGTTTAGGGCGTAGTGGGAATTGCTGATTCCACAAAAGCCTGAAATCCGAAGCTTATCAACTAAAATGCTCACATTCTTTAAGTCTAAACATAGAAAACCAATGCTTAGTCATTATGTTCAAGTCAGATCTTGGTGTAATCTCATAGTCAAGTAGCTGGGCAATCCCCGGACCTCAGTGACCGTGTATGAATCTCTGATTCATACGGCTCTCCTATGCAACAATCTTCAGACAGCTTCGTCTTCGTAGCTTGCCTCCACTCCTTTTGGGTCGGGCGTTCAACTTCAACGCCATAGGCCAGCCCCTTCGCTCCATTCTCATTATAGCTGAACTAAACCCTGTTTTTTCTGGACAAAGCACTGAAATGCTGATTACCACCACAAGTTAACAATACGGATAGTGAAGATGCGATTTCTTTGCGTTATGTTTGAGAAGCCCTAACCTTTGCATACACTCCCAGGGGATGCACACAGAGAGTAGGTTGTCTAGCATTTGGAGAAAATGAATCCAGAAGATTGAGGGGAATTTTGACGTGTCAAGTTGGAAAGAATGGTAGAATTTGCGATATTTATCAATCATATTTACGGGAGCTTCATCTCTGTATCCTATCAATTTCTATCATTTTCCATGTCTTCCGACCCTATCAGTTTAGACACCGTTCTCGCCCAGTGGCGTGAACAGGCAGCAACCTCCGAGTATAGCCAAGAACAGTTCAAGGGAGCTGCGTTTGAGCAGCTTTGCATGGCATTTCTCACCCATGATCCTGTTCAGCGTGGTCGCTATGAACCGCCCATGGCGTATGGGCAATGGGCTGCTATGATGAATCTACCCATAGAAGATACAGGAATTGATCTGGTTGCCAAAATAAAAAATACAGAGGATGATTGGTGCGCTATCCAGTGCAAGTTCTATGGAGAAGGCAAAACTCTTCAGAAAAAACACATTGATTCATTTTTGGCGGACTCCAGCAAGGAGTATTTCAAACAGCGACTTCTCTTTGATACGACGGGCAAAGAATTGAGTCCTAAACTCAAGATTACGCTTCGCGGTCAGAATCCTGAACTGGTTCGCATTGGTCTGCACAAACTCCGAGAAAGCCCGATTGATTGGGGACTCTATGTTCAACAAAAAAAGATTATTGAACAACCTAAAAAGGATCCCTTACCCCATCAGGTTGATGCCATTCATAAGGTTGTAACGGCCCTCACTGCGTCAGGGTCTCGTGGATCGCTACTCATGGCCTGTGGCACGGGCAAAACCTTTACTTCCCTTCGTATTGCCGAAGATCTGGTCGGAGTCGGTGGTCGTGTCTTGTATCTAGTCCCCAGTTTAGCCCTCATGTCGCAAACGGTCCGCGAATGGGCGAACGATACCAGATTAGCTTTTCAATTCTATGCCGTGTGCAGTGATGCCCAAGTCGGACGGAGAAGAAAATCCAGTGAAGATAAGATTGACATGAGTGATCTTGATTTGGCCTTTCCTGCAACGACCAATGCAGAACTACTGGCCCAGAAAGTAGGGCCCGTTGCACCCGATCATCTCACCGTCATCTTTGCCACCTATCAATCCTTGCCCGTAATTTCGGAGGCACAGAACAGATATGGCTTGGATGATTTTGATCTTGCGATTTGTGATGAAGCCCATCGCACTGCGGGTGCAAGTCTGCAATCCGAAGAAGATAGCCCGTTTGTCATCATCCATGACCAAACTCAGGTTCGCACCCACCGCCGACTGTATATGACAGCCACGCCCAAAGTGTATGCAGAATCCGCTCGTAACAAAGCCAACAAGGTCAATGCTGCGCTCTATTCTATGGAGGATTCAACCATCTATGGCAAGGTTCTCTATGAGATAGGATTTGGGGAAGCGGTTGAGAAAGGACTCCTGACCGACTATAAAGTCATCGTTTTGACGGTTGCCGAAGAGGGGGTAGCTCATGCGGTTGGAGATATGATGGCAAAATATGAACTTACCCTCACCGATGCTGGAAAGTACATTGGATGCTGGCGTGCGTTATCCAAAGTGGATGAGGAGGAATTTGGCGAAGATAACTTATCAATGCGCCGGGCCATTGCTTATTGTCAGACTATTAAATCCTCCAAACAACTTGCCGAGCATTTTCATGAGGTGACTCAGCAATACAGAGATCATCAAACAGCAACCACCGAAGCAGAAAAACTAATTGAGTATGGGATTGAGTCCAGACATGTAGATGGGACTTTTGGCGCTTTGGCACGAGCAGATGAGTTGCAGTGGTTGGATTCGGTCCAACCCGCAGATCGTGCTTGCCATGTTCTATCTAATGTTCGGTGTCTTTCCGAAGGTGTGGATGTCCCTGCCTTGGATGCAATTCTATTTATGCATCCACGCAAGAGTCAAATTGAAGTGGTTCAGGCCGTCGGCCGTGTTATGCGCCGGTCGGTAGGTAAATCCATGGGTTATGTCATCTTACCTGTGGTGATTCCCTCGGGTGCGAATGCAACCGAAGAATTGGACAACAACAAGACCTTCAGGGTCGTGTGGCAAGTTCTCAATGCGATACGATCTCATGATGAGCGATTTGAGGCGATGCTGAATCTGTTAGAAGAAGGCAAGTCTGGAAAGCATTTGGGAGTTATTGCACTTTCTGATTGGCAGAAGAAATCAACGGCTTCTTCGGGAGATGGCGTTATTGGACCCGAACCATCGCCTGGCGGGGGTGACAAGCAAATGAGGATTGAATTTGACGATCTACCCGCTGCGATTCGTGCAAAGATTGTTGAGAAATGTGGCAATCGTAAATACTGGGATGAATGGGCGGTAGATGTGGCTGAGATCGCACAGAAGCACATTATTCGGATTGAAGGATATGTGAATCGCCATCAAGAGGCGCAAGAAGTCTTTCAGGATTTTCTGGATGAGATACGAGATGACTTAAATGAGGGAATCACCAAGCGGGATGCGATTGAAATGCTGGCACAGCACATGGTCACGCGCCCAGTGTTTGAAGCCTTGCATGGAGATTCAACCTTTGTGGATCAGAACCCGATCAGCAAAGGCATGCAACTGGTGCTCGATGTGCTCAAGCCTGCGAAGATTGAATCAGAGGCAGAGAGTTTGGACGAGTTCTATGCCAGTGTTGCGCGGAGGGCAAAGGCGGCTAATACTCCACTTGCCCGTCAAAAGATCATCACGGAATTGTATGATAAGTTTTTTCGGAATGCCTTCCCGAAGACGGCGGCGCGTTTGGGGATTGTGTACACGCCGATTGAGATCGTAGATTTTATTTTGCATTCGGTGGATGAGGTGTTACGGAATGAATTTGGAGAGTCGCTTTCTTCGGAGGGAGTGGAGATACTGGATCCATTTACAGGGACTGGGACATTTATTACGCGCATGCTTCAAAATGACTTGATTGATTGTGAGGCACTGCCGCGAAAGTATCGCTCAGAGATTCATGCCAATGAGATCATGCTACTGGCGTACTACATTGCGGCGGTGAATATTGAGGATGCGTACCATGCCATCGTCGGAACCGATACGTATGAGCGTTTTTCTGGGATCATTTTGACCGATACGTTTGAGATGCAGGATAGTCCCGATCTGATTGCCGATATTTTGCCAGAAAACTCGGAACAGCGTAAACGGCAAAAAGAATCGCAGATACGAGTGATTGTAGGAAATCCCCCGTGGAGTGCGGGGCAAAAAAGTCAAAATGATGCGGCTCAGAATCAGTCCTATCCACTCCTCAATCAGAGGATTGAGAGTTTGTATGCAAAAAAATCAAAGTCTGGACTTAAAAGAAACCTTTACGATAGTTACATCTTAGCTATCCGTTGGGCATCAGATAGGATTGGATCAGGCGGAGTCATTGGAGTTATAACCAATGCCAGTTGGCTGGAAGGCAATGCCATGGACGGCATGCGTAAGTGTTTGGTGGATGAGTTTAGTTCGATTTATGTGTTGAATTTGCGGGGAAATCAAAGGACTCAGGGGGAGAGATCCAGGCAGGAGGGGGGTAAGGTATTTGGTGCAGGATCAAGGGCACCAGTGGCGATTATGCTGTTGGTTAAAAATTCAGAACGTACAGGATGTGCCATACGGTATCACGATATAGGTGATTACTTAAGCCGTGAGGAAAAACTCAATCAAGTCAAAGCCTTTAAAGGGATTGGTGGATTAGAAAATCAGTGGGTAGAGATTCAACCAGATGCCCATCACGACTGGTTGAACCAACGGGAGGCAGGGTTTGAAAAGTTTATGGTGTTGGGAGACAAGAAGAATCTATTATCAGAAGTTATCTTCAAGAATTATTCTCAAGGAGTAGTAACTGGTCGTGATTCATGGTGTTATAATTCTTCAGAAATTGCGCTACGCATGAACATCCAATCCATGATTCGTTTCTACGAAAGCGAACGTCAGAGACTTTTAGAATATGACACTCAAGGGCGTAGATTGACTGCACTGGAGATTACGAACTTCGTCAACAATGATTCGACAAAGATTAGTTGGACGGTTAATGTTAAAGATGATTTAGCGAAGAATAAAGAGTTATCCATAGACGAAGGGCGATTCACGGTTGCCAACTACCGACCCTTTACGAAAACGCACATGTTTTTTAGTCGGCGATTGAATGAAAGAGTTCTGCAGATTCCTCAGATCTTTCCTCATCAGGACGCGGAGAATTTAGTGATCTGTGTGACGGGGCGGGGCTCCACTAACCCGTTCTCTTGTATTATGGCTGACAAAATTCCTGACTTAGAAATCATTAGCAAATCTCAATGCTTCTCAAGGTGGCTGTATTCAAAACCAGACGAAAAAGGAGAGCAGGAAATATTTGACTCAGAGATTGAAACAGATTCCTACGGGTATGTCCGTGAAAGTGCAATCAAGGATACTGCATTACAGCCTTTCCAAGCAAAAATAGAGGGGAAATCAATCACTCACGATGATCTTTTCTACTTTATCTATGGTGTACTCCATGTCCCTTCCTACCGATACAAATACGCCTCCAATTTACAAAAAGAACTCCCAAGAATTCCATTAACGAATGATGCTCAACAGTTCTGGATGCTTACCAATGCAGGCCGAAAACTTGCCGAATTCCATGTACACTATGACGAGGTAGATCCATGGCCCATCCATTTTGAAAAGGGCGGATGGGATCCAGATGAGGGCATCTCATACGAAAAATGGTTTCGGGTAGAAAAGATGAAGCACCCCAGAAAAGCCAAAGAGAAAGATCTTTCTCAAATCGTCTACAACGACTTCATCACGTTGAAAGATATCCCCGTAGAAGCCTATGACTACATGGTCAATGGTAAATCTGCCATTGCATGGGTCATGGAAAGACAGGGCGTGAAAATTGATAAGAAAAGCCAAATCGTTAATGATGCGAATCGATTTGCCATTGAAACCATGAAAGATCCTGCGTACCCGCTCCGATTACTCGCCAGAGTGATTACCGTGAGCATGGAAACCATCAAAATCGTGGATGGACTTCGGAACATTGAGTTTTCGCCTTAATCTTCTTCAACCTTTCAAGATGCTAGAAGAACTGAGAGATTTTCTTTACCCGTATTCTTTCCTAATGGAAAGATCGTTTCACTCTCCATTATAAATCTGTATCAATGAGAAAGCCTAAACTCAACGCACAATCCACTACGTTTGGAATCAAAATGGGTGATCCTCCCCGCAAATTTGGAGGGAAGATTACGAAAGGATCTGACTTCGTATACAAATGCGAGAAAGTTCCAAGGCCGCACCCGAATATGGAAAAGTACTATGTTTGGTCATATCCCGAGACGGGTATTGCATGGATAGAATCTGTAGGGTTTAAGCATCAAAATGATAGCTATGGGAAGTCTATTCGTATTGAGATGGATCGTATCGCAAAACAGATTACATCCAAATATGGTCAATGGAATGATCATGTAGATTCAATCTTACCAAATAGTTACTTCACAGAAGCACAGGATTGGTCTGAATCTGTATCTGCTAATCAAAGATCCTATTCATACTCATGGAAAATAACTCATCATGGCGCTCTCCAATCAATTCTGCGAACGCAGATGATTGGAATACATATTTTACAATCATTTTTGAGTTCACCAAGAAATCAAAGTTTGATCTTGTAAGGGTAAAACGGGAGCCTGATGTTTTCTGATCACAAGTTATTGCTCTGCAAAAATGTCATGAAAATAGTACACTAACTCCCACTATCAATACTATCCTTAGCACTCTACTCAACCCTCAGTGATTTTAGCCCCAAATCGGGCTTTTTTTGGGGGTTTGAAATTTTTTCTCAAACCCCCCTATGTAGTGGCTTTTTGTCAAATTTTTTGGACTCACAGGTGTAACTCCTTTCAATTGACCGTATTTTTCATGTTTATTCAAGCCAAATCCCGAACCCTCAAATCAGGCAAACTATTACCTACCATGTGCGGTTATTCAAAAGGAAGGCTAATGAAATTGGGCAAAAATGCAAAAAAAATGAAAGCAGAACACCCGCAAGAAGAACCACCAGTAATGGAGTAAAAAGTCATATAAAATAGCCCCTTTGTTCAAAATTTCTCAGATAGGGAAACAGCAAAACTGCGGAAAAAGTCCACTACAATTTGCAAACTTGCGTTAATATTGCGTTCTGGAAAGACGTGCTGGACGAGATGACCAGACAGGAATTATAACCTATAAGGTTTACCGTATACGGCTTCTTTCGGTTGATGTCCACACACCGTAGTTACCACACTACGCCCACAAACCCCTTAAAACCGCCTTAAACACGAAATATACCCCAAAGCCCCCTGAATATGCCATCAACCAACCGAGCTAAGCCAGTATACGCGGATTCTGAGCACCCCAACGAATCAACCTCGCCCCACAAGCATACAATCCCACTTACTAATGGAGCAAATCCTCTGAAGACAGGACTGACTATCATTGCACTCATCATCCTCGCACTCGGAGTGGGAGCTTGCCAACAAAAAGGAATCAAGCAATTTGAACAGGCAAGCCAGCTTGCATGCGGACAGGATTATACCAAGACTGTGAGCAGACAGTGCGCTTGTACAGGGAGGCCGCGATGCAGGGACACGCATGCGCACAATACTACCTGGGTTTATTCTACAAAGTCGGGAAGAACTACTCATTCGGGTTGGATGGATCCACAGAAGACCTCCCGGAAGCCGTTCACTGGTACAGGCATGCGCACAATGGGGGCTCGGGAACGCCTACCTCAACGGATATGGAGTCCCCCCAAGCCCCCACAGAAGCCTGCGCGTGGTATACCCTCGCCAAAGCCAGTGTTGGATCGGAACATAACGATGAAAGATTACGCCGAGATCCCGATGCAATCCTCGCCTCACTACGCGACCAACTCACGCCCACGCATAGCCCAAGCCCAACAAAGAGAAACTAAACTCCACGAAGAGAGTCAAGCCAACCAACAAACGTCACTATTCCAGCACGGTAGGATCGCCATTAACCACACAGATCGCGCAGAAAGTGGGGTGATTTTCCATCGCAGGAAAAAAGCAAACTAAGTCCCACTGGAACCCAACCCTCACAGGCTTACAAAGGATCATGAACAGGAAAGCAACCATCGTATTCTTCAAAGAACACGCCCGGCGTGGAGTCAAGGAGGCTCAATACAATTTGGGCCTCGCCTACGATAACGGGCGGGGCGTGAAGAAAGACCGAACCCAGGCGGTCTACTGGTACCGCAAAGCAGCAAAGCAAGGACTGGTGGATGCGCAATTCAACCTCGGGAGCGCCTACCACACGGGCGAGGGAGTTGACCAAAATTACCAGCTTGCCGCCTACTGGTACAAGAAAGCCGCTGAGCAGGGGGACGCAATGGCGCAGTTCAACCTCGGGTGCGCCTACGAAGACGGCAGGGGAGTCCCTCAAAACCCAAAAAAGGCGGTTCACTGGTACCGCAAAGCTGCCGAGCAGGGAGAGGAAAAGGCACAAAACAGCCTCGGTGTCGCCTACGCAATCGGGCAGGGCGTTGACCAAGATTATGCGCAGGCATTTCACTGGTATATGAAAGCCTCAAAGAAAGGAAACGCGGGCGCGCAGTATAACCTCGGCATCTGCTACCATATAGGAAAGGGAGTAGAAGCAGACCCCAAGAAAGCCAACTACTACATACATGAAGCAGCGAAACAGGGGCATTCAGAGGCGCAGGAATTCATTAGACGCGAAGCCATCAGAGAAAAGGAACTCAACCAATCCTACAGAGAAAATCTCAAAGAATCAATCTTGGATTTAATCACTCAAGCTCAGCAGGGAAACTCGAAAGCGCAGTTTGAACTTGGGAAGGCTTATGCGAACGGCATCGGAGTCCCCCAAGATCAAGCGCAAGCCATTCATTGGCTAAAAACATCGGCGGAGCTAGGACTGCCATGTAGTCATGAACTCGATTTGGCAATGGAGATTTTGTTTCGTATCTTAT
>JAPOTS010000001.1 GCA_026709065.1 Bacteroidota bacterium | reverse complement strand
TGCCCTATCAGTCACGTATGGAACCAAAAGTTTCAACAAGATTTGAAACAACCCCGCTTAAATGTTACAAAACTATGGAATAATAAAAAAAAATTTTATAGGAGGGTGATTTAACAAATTTGTCGTGGACGATGTTCAACCACGAAAAGTTGTCAATTGAAGATCAGATCACATGGAACATGATCCCCTCAACATTATTGCCCGTCGCCATTAAGCA
Source organism: Bacteroidota bacterium (assembly GCA_026709065.1). Taxonomy (GTDB): domain Bacteria; phylum Bacteroidota; class Rhodothermia; order Rhodothermales; family Bin80; genus Bin80. The sequence continues at coordinate 13,126 of JAPOTS010000001.1, read as the reverse complement.
AATGTTCGTAAGTAGCTGATCAAGCTCGTTTGTAATTTAGATTTGAGTGCCAAAACCGGGTATGCGGTCAGGTAGGCATTAAACCTAATCTTACATGATTGAAGCAAGTGTTTCGTTTTGAGTCAAGTCACATGATGGCTCAAATAAGACAACGCAGTTCATGCGGGGTTTGGTGGTTCAATTCATCACATGTGAGATGCATCAAAATCATAGGTCAGCGGATAATCTTAGATATAATGCAACACCATTATAGTCCCACGGAGTACTTGGTACATTCGCATTGCCTTGTCCGTCCTGTTCAATCTGATCAGCGGGGCGATGAGTAGCAAAAATATTATTTGCTCCAATTGCAACCCCATAACTATCTCTGAAACGATATCCTATTTCGGCATCTACAATCCAACTACCATTGTAATCTCTTAGATAAGTTGGCTCTGAGTCGGTTGGATTCGCTCGGCAGGAAAAGCTAAATAATAGACAGGCCTTCCAACTACTGTAATAATTTAAGCGTAGCATGCCGTGTAAAGGGCCCATAATTTGTCGGCCAGTAACTACAATTCGATGGTGGGGGTTGACATGTTCAATTTCGGCTTTACGTCTGGGAGATAGAATACTGACTTCTGTCGTTTCTGCAAGGGGTTCTCCTAAAAATGTATTAATCTTGGTAGGCTCTGAAAACTTCAATAGTTCTGGTTTAGTCCAATTATAGGCGATGCTGGCAATGGTTGACTGGTTATTTCCATATTCCTTGTCCCATGATAGCAGCAAGTCAACTCCAAATTGGCGGGTGTCAAAGTCATTTGAAAAGAACTTCACCTCTTGCAGTGTTTCAAATCCTTCAAGTTGGCCTGAGCGTCTGAGGATTCCTGTGAGCTCATCCGTTAAGGGGATGCTTCCACTTAATGCGATACGATCTCGAAGGGTAATACTGAAGAGGTCAGCTGTGAGAACTAGGTCTGGAGAAAATTGAATAATTGTGCCAAAGGTTAGATTTAACGCTGACTCTTCGGTGAGAGGCTTACCGCCAAGTGCTTGGGCAATTGGATGATAGGAAGGAATCTGCCCGGCATCTATCAGGCCAAAGACTGGATGAAAATTTGTCTGAATGTTTTGTAGATTCACCTGTCCAGGTGTGGGAGCACGCACTCCCGTACTCACAGATCCACGAAAACTTAACATGGGAATCACACGCCATAATGCAGAAACTTTCCCAGTGAGAGTAACACCGAAGTCATCGTAGAAGTTTTCAAAGCGTCCCGCTAAGCCAATTTGCAGTGATTGGGTGATGTCGGATTCAAGATCTAGATAGGCAGCATAATTGGGGCGTGACCAAGTGCCAGCGTATTGTGGGGGAATCCCTTGATCGCCGTTAGATCCAACAGAGAAAGTGTAAGGCCCTTGCCTGACATAGGGGCCAACCGACCAAGAAAGAGAATCGCCTGGCCGTGTTTCAAAGATTTCGGTACGCCACTGAGCACCCAAGGCAATGTTTAAGGGGGAATGGAAACTTGGAATCTCTACTGGATAGCTCATGTCTACGTTAACACTATATTCCTGCTGTACAAAATCACGCTGTCTAAATTCGGAAGGATTCAGAGGCCCCCATGATGCATTGACCGTGTTCTTGATAAAATAATCCATGAAGCTCTGTCCAAAAAAGCCGCTAATATCCCAAGTGAAACCAGATTGAGATTCACCACGAGCGCCAAGTACGCCACTAATATCAGATATGTCCGCACCAAATCGAGGGGTAAATCCACCTGGAAAATCCTCATTGAAAAGGAAGCAAGATCCTTGATATTTATTGACAAACGATTGAACCGCATCAAAGTCTGAATCTAATGGGGGAAGATCGTCTAATGTGAGGCAGTCAATAGAATCGCTAGGGTCAAGATCTGCAATCGCTCGTATGGCATCATCCCCATCACCAAAACGGAATACATTGGCTCGGGCAGTTGCACCACCGGGCATTCTGAAAAAATAACTTCCATTGCCAGAGCGTTGCCCATAACCACCAAAGGCATAGAGGCGAGTAGAAGGGGTGAGTCCGACTTCTGCGTTCACAAACCCAGTAATCGCATGATCAATGTCTGGGTTTCCCCAAATGATTGCAGGGCTTTTGACTGGATATCCTTTACTGGCAAGAGTTTTGGCAGATGCTTGATCAACGGATCGACTCGTTGGTTCGGAGTTGCGGTATTCAAGGCTCACATTTAAGAATCCATCATCTGTGAGTGGAAAGCCAGCATTGGTAGCTAAAGAGATGTAGCGCCCATCTCCTTGATGATATTGCCCCGCTTGGGAGCGGACTAAAAAGCCGTGATCTGCATCTCGTAGTTGTAGATTAAAGACACCAGCGACGGCATCTGCACCATACTGAGCAGAAGCTCCATCACGCAAAACTTCAAACTGCTTGATGGCAATACTGGGGATCATATTCATATCAGGTCCCTGAGAACCAAGAATTAGTGCACTCCCAAACAGCGCGATCGAGCCAGTTCGATGGCGTCGTTTTCCATTGACAAGTAGGAGGGTATTATCAGGGGAAAGTCCGCGAAGTGTGGGAGGTCTCACAAATGTTGTGGATCCATCTATTTCATGCCTTTGTACATTGTAGGAGGGAATCTGAGATCTGAGTATATCATCAATATCTGTACTTGCTGTACTGTTTAAATCTCTTGGTGAGATGACATCAATCGGAACAGAAGAATCCGTGACAAGGCGAGGGAGACGTCGAGAGCCTACAACGACTAAACCGTCAATGTCTTCAATGGATGAAACCAATCGTACCACAAGGTCAGTGCCAGCATCTGGTAAAGAAAGTGTTTGTGTAATGTAACCGATATACGAAAATGTAAGTGTTGAATTCTGAGAGGGTGCAGTTAATTCAAAGCGTCCGTCACTTGTTGTAGTTGTTCCAAATAACGTTCCTGTAACAAGGACAGTCACCGATTCAAGAGGTTCCCCGGTTTCTTCTTCCATCACGATACCAGTTACCGAAACTTGCGCTGAGGTATCAACTGGTATCATTTTAATGACGAATAGAATAAGAAAGAATTTAAATAATTTCATTAATTAGTAAAGTATAAATTGTTTTGATGGAAAAAGATTTTTCTGCTCACTTCGTCAAACATAAAGATAAACCACACCTGTGGTTACTATTGAAATTTATTGATAATATAGTCAAAGCTGGGCTATATCGGGGATCAAATTGGCAAACGAGAATGCGCACATCAATCCGAAGTCTTCTCCGATTAACCTCTCCAAATCAACTTGAATGGCTCACTATAAGTTTGCTGGGGATAAGATTATTGGGGTAGAATTTGCCTAGTGTACAAAATTGTAGATAAATCGATGTGTAGCGTCAGTTACTGGTATAGGGATGAAAGGTTCCACAATTGGGCGATGTGTCAATTTGGCTTATATTTTTTGGTTCTACCACTCTTTGTATGAAGTTATGTCAAAAAAGCGAGGTGGTAGATTTAAGACCCTACAATTCAATAGGTTGGTAGATCTGTTAGCAACAGCAAAAAGGAGGGGTAGACATTTGATAACTCGTGGATTAGACCAAGAGTGTGTGGACAATTAGAGTGACATTTGTGGAGTCAAGGGAAAGCGTGATCTTGCAGCGACCATCAGACTAAATCGGCTATCCAACTTTATGATCAATTGTAGTTTTGATGAGCTAGTTATTATGTAGTCAATCATTCAATTATCATTGAGGATAACAGATAAGATTCTGTTCGCTCAACCTTACAACTAAGAAAGAGGATTTGTGACTATTGATTCAAGGTGAGCATCAATGCAAAGAAGGTTCCAACACCCCGACAAGGATCAGAGTAATTACTCGTGGCGAAGGGCTTGAATTGGGTTAAGAGCGGCGGCTTTACGGGCAGGATAGAATCCGAAAAAGATCCCAACGCCTGCTGAAAAAGCTAACGCAATCATCACGGTCGTTGGTGAAGTCACGGTATTCCATCCAGTCAGTTGACTCAGAATACTTGAGCCTGCAAACCCAATGCCTACTCCAATGAGGCCACCAAGAAGGCTCATTACAATACTCTCTACCAAAAATTGCGTCATGACATCCCTCCCTCGTGCACCGATGGCCATACGAATTCCGATCTCACGAGTGCGCTCGGTCACAGAGACCAACATAATATTCATGATTCCAATTCCCCCCACTAACAGGGAAATTGATGCAATTGCTGCCAATAGCATCGTCATAACTTCAGTGGTTCCCTGCTCTGTTTCGGCCAAATCATTTTGGTTGCGAACCGTAAAGCCATCTTCTGCAAAGCGTGAAATACCATGAGATTCCCGCATGATTAAACGGATTTCTTCTTGTGCGGCCGGAACATCACGGGACGAAGGAGTGCTTGCAAGAATTTGAAAGATTCGGCTCCAGCCACTGAGACGGGTCTGGACAGTCGTATATGGAGCAAAGACGACATCATCCTGATCATTTCCACTGGCAGTTTGTCCCTTAGGCTCTAATACACCGATAATTTCTACTGGAACATTACGTACCTGCACAGTTAATCCGACGGGGTCTTCTTCTGGAAATAGATTTTCTGCAACCGTATGACCAAGAACCATGACCCGGCGCATTTGTCGCAGTTCGCTCTGATCAAAGAAACGACCATACTTCAAATCCCAGTTACGGATAATCTGGTAATCTGTAGAGACTCCATTAATGGTAGTGCGCCAGTTTCCCTGACCTCCAATGACTTGTGTACGACTAAATACAACCGGAGATACTGCGGAGACAAACAAACTTTCGCGCTTAATCTTTTCAGCATCTTTAATCGTGAGTCGGTTATAGGTTTGGGCCCCTCGGCTAACACCTCCTTGCCGACTGGAACCTGGTGTAACGACAATCATGTTCGTCCCTAAGGAGTTGATTTGGTCTTGAATCTGTGATTGTGCGCCTTGGCCGATGGCGACCATGACGATCACGGCCCCAACTCCAATCACAATGCCGAGCATAGTCAGCATTGTTCGCATTTTGTTTTTCAAAATACTCTGGGAAGCAATCTTGATAAGTGTTGAGCCTTTCATGAGTCAAAGTTTTCAGGTGAAAGCAGGTGTAGTTTCCTCGGATTCGTCTGTGACGGTGGTCATATGAGCCTTGACAGGCTCTATACGCTTATCCACAACAATTTTTCCGTCACGTAATTCAATAATACGTTGAGTACAATTTGCGACATCAGACTCGTGTGTAATGAGCAGAACTGTCATGCCTTGGTCATGAAGTTCTTGAAAAAGAGTCAGAACTTCAACAGAGGTTTTTGTGTCCAGATTTCCCGTTGGCTCATCAGCTAAAAGAATGGATGGATTTGTGACCAGAGCGCGGGCGATGGCAACTCGTTGTTGCTGCCCGCCAGAGAGTTCATTAGGTTCATGATCCATACGATCACCAAGCCCCACACGTTCAAGTGCTTCCTCTGCTGTCTTTCTGATGGCTATTTTTTGACGGGAGCGGTCATATAACAAAGGTAGCTCAACATTCTCAAGTGCAGAGGTTCGTGCTAATAAATTAAATCCTTGAAAGACAAAACCGATTTTACTATTGCGAATATCTGCCAATTGGTTACGGGATAAATTTTGCAGTTGGACACCATCAAGATGGTAGGTACCAGAGGTAGGATAATCCAGACAACCAATGATATTCATCAAGGTGGATTTACCAGAGCCAGAGGCTCCTACAATGGCAATCATTTCTCCACGGTCTACGCTAAGATTGATCCCTTGAAGGGCATGCACCTCGGTTTTACCCATGGTATAAACCTTGGTCAATCCTTCGGTGCGCATGACGGTTTCATGATGCATGTGGACTAAAACCCTCCAGGTCTCCAACGACGCTGTGTGCGCTGAAATGGGTTATTCGATCCATCGTCACCAACTTGAGTAACTCCCGCAATGATTTCCATGTCGGGCTGTAAGCCAGCACTATTTATTTCAGTCATCTGGCCATCAGAAATTCCTGTCTGAGCAGGTGTGGCCATCAAGTCACCATTTTCGTTGAGATACCATATCATGGCAAAGTTATCTCTTCCTCCACCGAAGTTACCATTTCCACCACCACTCCAAGTGCCACCTCCCGCACCTCTATTTGCACCACCGCTCCAAGACCCACCTCTAGCACCTCTGGTGCCAGAGGCTTCTTCTCTACGTGCTTCAGAATCTCCAGATGATGCTTGCCGTCTAGCACGTATTACTTCAAACATCTGTGGGGTCGCCCGAAATCGTAAAGCAGCGTTAGGGATTTTGAGCACATCACTTGCCGAGTCAATCAAAAAATCAACCGTAGCGGTCATTCCGGGTAATAAGCGTCCATCAGGATTTGCTACATCAATGACAACGGTATAATTGACTACATTCTCCTGAACCGTTGACTGAAGGCGGACTTGACGAACTGTGCCTTCAAACATTTCATCAGGATAGGCTTGAACAGTAAATCGGGCAAACTGCCCTTCTTGAATTTTTCCGATATCACTTTCATCAACAGAGGCTAGAATTTCCATTGTCGACAGATCGTCCGCAATGAGGAAGAGCTGGGGTGCGGAGAAGCTAGCGGCCACCGTTTGACCAACATCCACATTTCGTTCAATGACTGTCCCAGAAATGGGAGCTACAATGGTTGCGTAACTCAGATTCTGACGTGCACGATCAAGGCTTATTTCGGCACTTTTGGTCGCTGCTTGAGCAATATCCAAATCATATTGAGCACGGACAAAGTCAACTTCGGTGACAAATTGTTGGTCGTAGAGGGGTTGCAGACGTTCAAGCTCACGTTGTGCTTGTTTAAGCTGTGCTTGATTTCGTTCTAGATTTGATTCTGCATCACGGACTGTACTCCAGAGTAACGTTGTATCTATGCGTGCAATGATTTGGCCTACTCGGACACGATCATTGAAGTCAACATAAATACTTGAGATGATTCCAGAAACCTGGGTCCCTACCTGAACCGTAGTAACGGCATCAAGGGTTCCAGTGCTGGCAACGACCGCCTCAAGATTACCTTGTTCTAAGGTAACGAATCGGTAGGGGCTAATGGGCTCATCAGAGCCAGGGCTAAAATACCAGAAGAAGCTTCCAGCGACTATGACAGTTACTGTGATGATTAAATATTTCATTCAATTGATTTTTTCTGTGAACGATGTATTGAGGAATCTCTACGCATTTGGTGACGGCCTTGCCGTGAACGATGTTTGCCATTTTCTCGCATGCGGTGTTTTCGTCCTCGTTCTAACCAAGTTTCAACTTTTTCCCATTGATCAGTTTCTAAAATACTTTTAAGGTCATCAATCAATATCTGGTGGTCAATAGCTAGACTATCGGCCATTCGTTTACGATGTTGAAAAAATGATTGTTCAGCACGACGGATGGCTGTTAGGACTTCTGTACGCTGGGTTTCATCTTGGATCTCAATGATACGATCAATATGGCGAAAAAGACCACCCTGTAGTCGAGTTTCAGCGAGACTTACATTTCTTTGATGTTGCCAAGCACTGGTACTCAAGATGCCAATGATAGCCCCAGCGATCACTGAACAGCCGACGACTAAGTATGATTTAACGCGCGAACTCATGGAATCGTTGCAGGTAATGTTTCAAAATCTGATAAGTAGGTGGTTGTAACGGTCATCGGCTCAAGTCCAAAAACAAGTTCAACCGGAGTCAAAGTGACTTCATAGTTACGACTTAATAGTAGGTTATAAGAGATAAATCCTATTGTCATCAGTACGCACACAAATGCGACATGCCTAAAAGCATGCCAGAGCATATGGGAAAATTGATGCTGCATATCATCAAGTGATGTCACTTGATGCATGATACGATCTGTAAGGAACGGATCACTAGAGGATTCAGATGTCTTGGAGGTGGCTTCTCTGAGCAGGTCTTGTAAATCTTGATGATCCATAGCTTCTAGTGTTCAATAAATATTGTGGAGATGTTTTCCTCAAGTAGAGGATGCAAAATACGACGCAGCTGAGCCGTTGCACGGTTCAATCTTGATAATACAGTTCCATGAGCAATTCCAAGAATTTCAGCGGTTTCTATGGATGAGTAGCCATCAATGAGTCTCAGTACAATCACAGACCGATGATGGGGTTTGAGTTGATTCATCGCTGAGTGGATCATTTGTCTGCGCTCAAACCGTTCAGACTCAGAATCATGGATCTCAGGCTCTGGTAGGTTTAGTGATGGATCATCACGACTTAAAAAGCGAGAGAGGCTGCGTTTACGGCAGCGTAAAGCATCCAGAGATGCATTAATTGCAATCCTAGTGAGGTAAGTTCTACAAGTAGAATTCCCACGAAAACGTCCAAGGTTTTTGTAGAATCGAATAAACGCTTCTTGGACCACATCATCCACCTCTGAGGAGGGACCTAACATTCCAGTTACAGTCTTGATGATTGCATTCTGATGACGGTCTACTAATTCCCGAAACGCATTGTGATCTCCAGAAGAAGCGCTTTTGATCAGGGCTTCGTCAGTGTTCGTTGGTAGAATTTCTGTTACAGTTGACGACAGAGTATATACTGTCTCGCCAAATAGTAGACTCAGCCAAATTGAATTAGAATAGGCCATCACACTTTAGATTAGAGATCAATTACTTGATAAATTCCTTTTCGTTGGATAAAAAAGTCATTAACTATTGGTGCGGTCGTTCAATGGTTCAATGTTGAAGTGAGCTAATAATCAAATGATTATCAATGGCAGATCAAATCTTTGTTTTCAGAGTGGCATTCATGAGGTTTCAGAGATTAACTACATATCTTGAGATATCAAATCAAAGAATTTTACTCTGCAAGAAATTGTATGATTAAACTTTAGACGTTTTGAAAGACGAGGTCATTCCATTATTGGCGCAGATCCAAAATAATGGTTACAGGTTAGCCAAAAATCTTAATGAAGGTATGGGATTATCGTATAGATACGAAATCAATAGTTTGATAAGAATCATTCAGAATTGATTCTTATCAAATTTGGGTAGACTTCCAGGATTTGTTTGAGATCCAAAGTAATTGATACGGAATTTATACCAAGCATCATGGAGAGCATCTGGAGATACTCCGACATCTTGAATGGTAGGAGAAAATCTACATTCTCCACCAGGCCATTTGATTCCAAGTCTGAATATAGCATTAGCAAAATCCGTCATTTGTGATTTGCTTAGCACCCTCGACTATTTTGACCAAATTGTTCATTTAACTCACTCCACTCAGAGGATTGTTTGATTAGTTCACGAGTTGATTCAATAGTATTGGGGACAATATAATATCTACTCGGCGAGATGCGGATCGTCATAAGAGAGTTTGGAACATTTTCTCGTTCTACTCCGAGACAGCTGGATTTCCAATTATATCATCATCGTCACTACTTTTTTCAATAACTTCACGAAGGCTATCCAAGTAATTATTTGCGACCAGAAGACTATCTACTTGTGTTATGAATATTTTTTTCACGAGTCAATGTAGAAATGCTGCCAGTCTCTGATTGTGGAGAGTAATTGTATGTCATAGTCACCATACCTGTCAAAAAAGCAAAGACCAGAATAGCAGTCATTAAATCTGCAATTGCAGGCCATACAGTAATTTCTGCTTGTTTTTTCTCATGACGTTTTCCCCTCATCTCTACAAACATATCATGGATTAGTTTGGGAATAAAATAATTTAATGTCGGATACTGTTAACGTTCCGTCCCCCGATTGTACTTACATGCGAAGGTAGTGGGGGAGGCTCTCAGTGGATTTCTCGGATTGGTCCATTAGGGAGTCAGTGCCTTTGACTACCACCAATACAAGGGATCTCAAAATCCCTGTTTTTAGTGTATTAACGCTATAATGATAAAAAAGCCTCAAAATCTTCACGCCTAATTCACCTACATTCAAAGCGGGAAATACTTACAGAATATGCGATTCAGACTCGTGAATTTTTTCGGACAACTCCCAATATTGTAGTACTGTTGATACCCGTAGTGGATGCGATTTAGACTATTACGATGGTGAATAAAGATATACCTGAGAGGAATCTCGGCATTGTGAGGTTTGATTGGGGATTTACCGAGAGACCATTTGTAAATTTAATCTGAATGTCGTATATTCCGTGCGTGAACTATAATCTTCATTCAAATGAAATACTTGATCTACCCTGCTCTGTCGTTGTTGATTGCAATTAGCAGTTGTTCGGATGTGTCCGTCAACAACGAAATTATTCCAGAATACAAGTCTCTTGACACGCCTGAAGCATACTTTGTAGCAATTGCTGAAGCCCATACAAATTTGCTTAATCATACATTTGGTGTCGTTCGCGATATGGACGAAGAAGAGTTTGAAGAAGTCATGTTTGACCTGAAAAAAACATTGGTTAATGTAGAAGTGCTACAAAACTCGCCCATTTTTGATCCTACTCTGCCGGCAGACTCTCGGGCTAAAAAGTTTTCAGAAGGAGATTATCGGTCGTGGGAATCAAATCGAAGTAATTATTTGGATGCGTTAAGTCCCATTATTCCCAAGGAAGAAATGGTAAAATTTGGGGAATTGATTACAGAGTTTTTCACTGTGTATGACGCGTCAGATATTGATACAACGGGATTTAGGGCAATCATGCAAAAAGCAAGTCAAGATGCATTGGCCAAAAAAACCGAAAACTTCAGTTGCGGGAATCCCGATAAAATTAAAGTAAATCATGCCAGTGTTGTTCCATCTACGGATACAATTATGGGATGGTTTCCAAGTAATGAGATACAGCAAGCATCGTGCTCGTCATGCTGCATACAATGCTGCGGGTGCCTGGCCGATTGCGATCAGGAAACTTATGATGCAATCGGAAACTCTTTCTATCATGGTTTAATTTTTGCAGGTAGTTGCATTGCTTATAGCTGGTGGCTTGGCCCCATAACATGGAGTGCATGTGGTTATGGCTCATTGGTAACAGTTGAACTGAGCCTATTGAACACGCTATATGAAAGTTTTAGGTGTGTAAGGCGATGCAAGAATAGGGATGACTGCCAAATGTGTCCAGCTGGATACACCGAGTACAGTTCAGGCATCAGTTGTTCAACCGCGCATACTTGGTAATATCTTTCACAGTTCAATAGAAACCGACGATGAAAAAGAATAAATTTATTGGGAGACTTATTCTTCCAGTGATCTTTCCTATAGTTCCTCTTCATAGTTATTGGAGTGCATTTGATGGGGCTCACACAGAGACAGACTTATTATGGGGCGTACTGATTACAGTTGCTTCGGGTGTGGCCATTTTCCTATATGAACCATTTGCCAAAAAGACTGAACACTTTAGCCTAGCATGGTTCTTTATGTTATCTATCGTCTTGACACTTTTAGGATGTGGGTTTTTAATGTCCGACATATATTTTCCGCTTCCACTTAGAGCATGGGGGAACTACGCGATGTATTTCGCCATTTCTTTGGCATTTGCACACCAATTGTATCACTATAGCGATAAACCTCGAAAAGAAGGGTCCTTCTTTAAGCGCATCACGTTCAAGACATGATGCAATCTGACGCGTTCTTTCCGAGCATTTTAGCCTGCCCCGAAGCCCGTCCTACTATACCAGGGAGTTATACAATTGCTTATAATTTAATACACTTACAGCAATGGAAGCTTTCATTGAATATCGAGGACCTGCTGCTCACTTTCACGGCCGAAATGACGTTATAGGCCAGTTTATCCGTGCACTCAAGCATTACCGCAAACAAGAAAGGGGGACTATATTTCTCATCAAAGGGCCACCTGGATCGGGGAAAACTGCCTTGCTGAGCAAGTTGTCCGAGCATGCAATAACGAATGGATATGCCGTGAAGGGTGGACTCAATGCTCTTGACTTTCACGACCCAGCACGCATGGCAGCGAAGCTGGGGGTGCGTTACACTCCTCGGAAGACTCGGATGTTGAACATTGGTGTGAAGTGGCTTGGTTCGGGGGGCAAAAAAGAGACGGAGATGCAGTCAGGCGTAGTTGACATTATCAGAAAGGTCTCCAGCCCTCAGGGACTAGTATTGGTTTTTGACGAAGCACAGCATCTCGCAAAACTTGCAGATCGCGGAGATGAGGAGGACAGAGCCATGGCCACGCTGGACATGATCCACAATGGCGAGATCGGGGCACCCGTAATCTTACTGGCTGGTGGGCTAGGCACTACAGAGTTCGCGTTTGAATCTTTGGGGATCTCACGATTTGAGGAATCATGCAGGGTGAGGCTTGGTCCATTAGACCCCGAATCCACGCACGCTGTGATTAAAGACCATCTTATGCATCAATGTGGGCTAGACTCCCCACCGCAGAATTGGATTGAGTCTCTTGCCGAGCAAACGCATGGATGGCCTCATCATATTATGTGCTATGTTGAGTCTTCCAAGGAGTGCCTTGCGGCGAGCAACCATAAGCCGACTCATGAGGCCCTTCAGCATTCCATTGCGATGGGGTGGGAGCGCCAAGTGTCCTATTATAATGTTAGAGCACATGGCATCACCAAAAACCAGAGGCGCATCATCGCGGGCTTGTTTGAAGGCCTCCCCATTGGAGCGACCGTAGAGAAAGAGGATATTATCTGGAACATCAAAGAGCAATACTCCGATAAGGAGGCTAACGAAGTGTTTGAGCGTGCACTCAGGCAGGCGTAATTGATGAGCGATCAGACGGGGCGTTTGCCATCCCGATCCCATCAATGCAAAGGTGGTTGGTTGATGTGCATGGCAAGGGCAATCCATGAGCTAAAAAGCAATCCACGCGATAGCAATTGCAGTAGAAAGATAGACCCATCGGAAGCAACATTAACAATGCCCTGTGAAGGGCGTGCCTGCATGTACCAAGAATTGTCACATCCCGTTTTTTGCGCCCATGATATCCCGAGTACACAACAAACTGATCTAGATTAGTGTTTAGTCTGTAACTTCCAAAATTGTTAGAACCAATTTGTCCATCAATTTTTGAGATTTTTTAAAACCGTAAGAGGCTATTGGAAAACCTGCATTCAAATCTAAAAAATGCGTCTCATAAAATGAAGAGGGAAACCCCTAGAACCCTTAATATTCACGACGATTGAGTTTAAAATTAATTTCACCAAAACTGAATCTTTTTTCCGAGGATCTAGTT
>JAPOTS010000074.1 GCA_026709065.1 Bacteroidota bacterium | reverse complement strand
TGCCTAAATCGACTCCCTCTGGTTTAACAAGGCGGACGCGAAAGGTCTCATCGGGCTCGGAGATCTCGTCATCCAAGATGCGTAGATCTGCAGAAGAGCTCAGTGCCCCTGCAGTAATGGTCAAACGTCGAAGCGGCTCATAATCAGATGGCTCGGTGTCTATATCATCATACTCCAATTCAAGGACAATAGGTGTTGTAACCGCCTCTGACAGCGTCGCTGTAATACGCGTTGTGGAGTTCTCAGTGACGGTAGTTGGATCCACAGAAAGCGTGACCGTTGGTATCACCACCGGTGGATCATCATCGGTGATCGTAATCGTTATGTCTTCAGTAATTCCATCATACCCCCCATTGGATGCAGTCAGCGTGAGAGTCTCAGTATCGTCTTCAGAATCATCATCCTCTTCCGCATTCAGGGTCACCGATTGATCCGTGTCCCAATTGCTATTGGTGAAGGGCAGTGTTGATGGAGTGGCGGTCAAATCGCCTACATTCGGAATCGAAATCTCTACATCACCTGATGGCTGGTGAGATAAGCGGATGTCAAGCGTGTTGAACTGCCCTTCTGGAACCGTCAAGGTTGACTGAGCAATGATTTTGAATTCGTATAGGTCTTTAACATTGACGTTTAAGGTTGCAGTCTGACCGTCATATTCCCCACCAGTCGAGGACAATTCTATCTCTTCAGATTCACTAATTGAATTAGCATCCTCTCTGGAGGTCACGGTGACGATTTGAACAGTATCATAGTTGCTAGGCGTGAATTCAAGAGAATCCGATTTGTCATGACTTAATCCAGTCGTCTGAAATGCAGGAACCTTCACCTTCACCAGTTCAGTAGGTTCCACTGATAAGGTCACCTCAAATGTTTGAGAATTTCCTTCATCAACATTTACAGTAGCTGGATTCAACTCAATCCCAGGCGATGGAGCTTCATCCGAATCGTCAATGATGATTAAGACATCTTTTGTGATGCCAGTGTAATCGCTACCAGTGGCCGTTAAAGTGAGTAGGATTTTATCATCCTTCCAGTCAGTATCGGTTGCAGCTGTTAACTCAACGATTTTCGGATCATTCCAGTCCGATGTGAAGGTGGTTTCATTCGGCGTAAAATTGACTGATTCTTGGCTAAGGGATAGATCCGAGTCGGACCCTGTGTGTCCAGTAATGCTCACCTGTACATCACCAGTCGGTTGGGATCCCAGAAAAATTCCAAAATCCTCTTTATTGGGCTTCCCTTCCTGAACCCTTATCGTATCCAATGCAATGATTTCACGAACATCAAGGTCGTTAATATTCACACGTACGATCTCAGTTACACCATTGTAACTAGGCCCAGAAGCTGTTAATGTGATTTCACCATATTCATCATCAGGAGTAGTGTCTTTTTCAGATGTAACGGGTAAATCTTGAGATTGGTTATAATTATCTGGTGTGAAGACTAAAGTTGGTCGGGAATGAGTCAAATCTTCATTATCAAAGTCAGAAATGGCTACCGTCACATTTCCTGAAGGCTTATTACCCTGAAGTTTAACTGTTAAGGTAATAGAACGACCTTCGTTCACTCTACGAGGACCATTTACGATGATTTTAGATCCAAATTCGCTGTCCAGTATCATAATTGAGATGGGACAGTTGTGACCATCAGGACTAACTTTTTTTCCATTGTTTTGAATATCAAGACACAACAACTCATTTTTGGTATTGTCATCTTCTAATGCAGTCACAGTCACCGTTTGTTTCGTAGTATAATCAAAAGGTGTAAATGTTAATGTTTCTGGTTGGAATGAAACGATTGATTCTGGGGGTTCATTGCAATGCCAACCCCAATCTCTTTCCCCCGTATACCATTGAAATGAAATAGTAGCATTTGAAGGGGGTAATGCTTGAAGCGAGAGCTCAAAAGAATTTGATGAACCTTCTTTTACTATTAAAGGATCCAATACACGCGGATCTTTACGCGGATCATTGTCAATACTTGTATATACATCAGGATTAATTTGACTATTATCTGTGATGGCAATTCTATAAGGTTGCGTTACGCCATCATACTGTCCACCCTTAGCCGTAAGTAGGGTATGAGCTGATTCATCAACACTGTGATCATCTATTTCCTTCAGTATGATGACCGTTTGTTTTTCGGAATAATTTTCTGGCTTAAATGTTAATGTCAAACTTGACCTTATCGTCACAACTGGATTATCAAATTGTGCAATCGTTATAGTCACATCTGAATCTGGCTCTTCAGAAAGCCAAACTCGAAATAAACTACTCACATATCCATCTTCATCAACTAAACTTAATGACTTCGGAGGATCCATCATGATTCTTGGCCCTGAAAGATCTTTATCAAAGACTTGAACTGGAAATGTTTTGGTCATTCCATTATATTCAGCACCGCTCGCTGTAAGTGTGATACGTTCGCTTTCGTGTACTGTGTTGGCATCCTCCGCCGCCGTGACCGTTACCGCCTGTGGATTGTTGTAGTTAGATGAGGTAAAGGTGAGAGGCATTGACTGATTATGACTTAAACCTGCTGTCGTAAACTGAGAAATGGTGATCTCTACATTACTACTGGGTTGTGCCCATAATGATATCTGAAACTGCTTAGATGTGCCCTCATCAATTTGTACGGATCCCCAGTCATGAACTCTAATGAGAAGGTCGCCATTTTGGCGATTTACACCAACCGTCGTTTTAGAGTTCAATTCATCGTTTAATCTGATAATACCAGACGCTGATAAGAAGGCATGGATCTTATCAACATCATTGGCTGGGAAAATAAAGACTTCAGGTTGGTTGGATACATTGTTGTTCAATAGCTCATACAATGAGTCAGCATTGAAGAATTGAAAATTACTTTGGTGACTAATCTGCAATTTCTGAACAATGTCAGTCCCTGATTGTGATTGCTGAAAGGATACCAAGTTAGAAGTTAAAGAGATCACTGACGGGCTATGTGCACCTGCTTCACCATGTGTAAAGGATAAGTGTGCTATGATCAAGAAGATAAAGAGCCCCAATCTGAATCCTTGATCAAAGGATCTCAATGACAAACATTGAATCAAATTCAACGTTCTCTTCTTCAAAGATATAGAGTCATGCATGATACCTTCCAAGAAAAACAGAAAACGTATTAAGTGGATTACTATTCGAGAAAGATTATCTCGGTTGACAGTGAAATTTCGTTGAATTTACCACTATTTGAATAAAATTGAATAATTTTGGTTCCTACCACTCGATTGTGGAATTGATCAGTACCGATTTCACCAACACTTTTCAATGGATGATAGATTATTAGAATCGTATGGATACGTTCTGACAGTCTCTCTAAGATACTTGCGCCGCTTGTCGCTCTCCAAATCGTCCCTGAAAAACATATCGTATAGGGTTTCAATCTGATCAACAAAAATGCAAATATGGTTACAGATACTTAAGATCATATCCGAAGATATCCTCAAAATGATAGCCCTGAATCTTGAGGGTGTTAATCGTTTCGATTTCAATCTTTCACCTTGCTGGACCGCTCTCATGATCTCAATGAGGTTCTCTTATGAAGGGGTAAATCGGTCACCCAAGAAAACTGTTTCACCTTGATTGATAATCGTTTCTTGCTTCCAAATGTGAGCTCGTGATATTCAATTATATTGACCTTTACAGCCTGGTAAGAGGCATCAAGTGGCGCATTATTGAGATTATAAACTGATGGACGGTTGCATCCTCTTGGGCAGTCTCTATCTCTTTTGTTTCCTTACTAGTGGTAAACGCATCAAACAAAAATGTATGATCTCCTGGCTTTGGATCAAGAATAATCATAAGTTATGAGCCTGTAACTCCCGAATATGTAAGGCATGATTAGATGCAGGTCCTCTTTAATAACAATCGTCTTTAAATGCGGTGCTCTCGCCGATAATCCTTGAGTTACCGGTTTGAAGCATTTCGGTCACAGTCATTTTTCGTCAGACCATTAGTGTTTAAGATTGGCTCAGGGCAATTGGGATTACCGCTATTTGATCTGGAATGCACTGGCTCCAACAGCATTTGAGAAAATACGTCTCGCGTCCATCAGTGATCTCGTATTTGGCCCTCTACCACTATGGTTGCTTGATCAATATGAGCTATCTTAACGTTTATGTTATCACTCTTTTCTTCTTTGTACATCATAATTCTTAATATCTTATTCGCGACACTGATCTTCCAATCCCCCGACTATATCTTTATTGGCGGAAACGAAGGCTACAATTGCTTTCGAATTCCTGCTACCATTGTAGCTCCAAACGGGGATGTACTAGCATTTGCAGAGGGACGTACAGATAGTTGTTCTGATGCTGGAGATATTCATCTTGTCTTCAAACGCTCAAAGGATCAGGGACGCACTTGGGGACCTCTCCAAGTTCTTTGGCATAAAGAAGGCTATACCGTTGGTAATCCAGCACCAGTTGTGGACCGTGAAACAGGAGTCATCTTTCTATTGGCAACCCACAACCTCGCTACAGACCGCGAACAAGATATTATTGATCAGACATCCAAAGATACCCGCAGAGTTTTTGTCCTTTCGTCCGTCAATCATGGATACGCTTGGACTCAACCTGAAGAAATTACTTCAAGGGTTAAAAAAGAAGATTGGACCTGGTATGCGACAGGCCCTGGATCAGGAACGCAACTCATTCGCGGTGAACATAAGGGACGATTAATGGTCGCTTGCGATCATATTGAGGCAACCACAAAACACTATTATTCCCATATCATTTATTCAGATGATCATGGACAAACATGGAACCTTGGGGGAAGAACTCCTCAACATCAAGTGAATGAATCCGAAGTTGCTGAGTTGAGTGACGGAAGACTTTTGCTCAATATGCGCAACTATACACCTAATCAACGATATAGGAAAATTTCTCATAGTGAAGATGGTGGCATTACATGGAATGAATTAAGTGCAGATTCTACGCTCATTGAGCCCATATGTCAAGCCAGCCTACAACGCTACTCGTTTCCAGAAGAAGGGCAAAATATTTTATTGTTCTCTAATCCTGCCAGTCAAGAAAAGCGTGAACGCATGACACTCCGTGTGAGCTTTGATGATGGCATAAGTTGGCCTGCATCTCTGGTGATTCATGAAGAAATGAGTGCGTATTCTGACATCGTTCGACTACCAGATGAAATGATTGGGCTACTCTATGAAGCAGGACCAGATCATCAAAATAGTTACTATGGCATTGCATTCCAACGAATTTCTATTGACGAACTCAAGTAGTACCTTCAAACGCAGAAGATGTCATGAGCATGCAACCTTTGCAGAACATTGTCTATAGAACGCTGATTCGCCGAGCGTGGCGACGTTTCACTAACTCTACCATCAAATTGAGATCTTCACAGTGAATTCTTTCTGGGAATTCTGAAGTAGGCGGGGGTACCGATCAGGTTACGGTTGCCTTAGTCAGGTATCAAACACAGGAGTTTCGTCGGATCACCTTCAATGGGATCGTGGACAAAGCAAGGTTTCGGACGAGATCATCTACTCGTTACTCACAGTAGCAGACTAAGGCTCAATAAAAAGGTAATTCCGAATGACCAAACAGATGAGCGTAGCTCAAATTTCCAAAATCCCGATCATGATATTCTATTGACTGTCCGCTATCATTAAGGATAGAACACGATCGGGTGACCTACTGCCATCATTAGTAGATTTAATTTAGTCACCCATAAACATTGGATCCAAGTAGTATTAGAACTGTAATTGTATTCACTCAAGTACGGAAATTTCCCAATGGCCCAACATACAAGGTCATCAATTTACCTGATGGTCAGACACCGTTGCAATCACGTCAGTTTTCATTATATAAAGTTGGATCTTCGTGAAGCATCTGAAATTGTACCAAGTGATCTTGATGATCAGCAATCATCTCCTGAACATCAACATTAAATAAAAGACTCAACAATCGTATATCTTCAACTGGCTTAGGTCTATCAATCGTGAGCTGAGAGTCAATGGGTGTAAGGACAATGCTAATCTCTGAAATATGCCACTGTTTGATCAAACCTGTTTTACGATCTACTTTCGCCTTACGTTGGAAAGCACCCGAAGAAAAAGATAAGATCCCCCTTCTGGCTAAATCAGCGATGAATACATGCTTACGTCTCTTGAGATCTAAAACCAGTTCAACACTGATGGTTTGGATATCTTGATCAACAGATGATGTAATTTGACTATCTAATTTTAATTTGGATAGCCAGAGGGATGTGGAGTGCATTTCTTTTGAAAACACAGCTCTGAGGGGCTTAGGAATCACGTCAATTCCATGATTAAAGCGCGCCTTTGACTCCAAACATTTCAGATATTCAAGATCGGTATACTTGGTAAAAGAGTGGACATGGGACCCCATAACTTGGTCTTCAAATTCAATGAGCGTGCCACGCAGGATCAATTTATTAGGGCTATCTCCCTCTTCACAATGAATCTGTCCTCCAAGGCGAGTTAATATTTTTGGACTAAATATCATGGGGTTTCCGTTATTGAGCGGTCAAAAGAAATGAACGATAGGAATTTAATGAGGTTCAGAAAGGATTGATATGGTTTAGAAATTCACCAACCAACCTTTTCTTATTCTATGATTACTGCCTTATAGATATCAACGACCTTCTTGGAGTTAAATCATCGCGTAGGAATCCAGAATTGAGAAACACATTCAGATATAGGGCGAAGATCTATATCATTCCCTTGGATACCCAAACCGAAACTTTTAATAGTCGTTGACCAAAAAAGTAATTGACACTAGATACAAGTTTTTCAAACGTCGCAAACTTTCAGGGGATGTTGAAAATTACTGTAATTTTACGAAACTGCCCGTCTGATTGTATTGTTGCTGGGGAGCGTTAGCGATGATTTGGTAAATGTAAACTCCATCAGATAAGTGCTCTGCTTTTAATTGGATGCTTTGATTCCACCCAGCTTCTATGGTCTGTTGGGCAAGAGACATGACTCGGCGTCCAATAATATCGATCACTTCAACTTGGATTTGTGCGCTCCATGGGAGATCAAACGAAAGTTGAGTAGTTTGATGAAATGGATTGGGGTAGTTGTTGTGAATGACAAATGTTTGGGGAAGAGATTCTGTGTTAGATGAGGAAGCTGTGATCACAGATACCGTGAACGGAAGACTATGAACCATCTGGTTCGCATCTTTTGCAGCATAAGTGTAGGTTTCAGGAGATGATGTGATGACTTTAGGGGTTCCATGAAGGATTCTTGTAGAGGAATCAAATTGAAGTCCATCGGGTAGTATGGGTGTGATTCCGTAAAGGATTGGAGAAATTCCTCCAACAGCGATGGGAAAGGTCACAGGGATCATTTCTTGTCCAAAAACGAGTTTTAGATCTTCAATGATACCAGCGATTTCAAGGCCTCTACATGTGGGGCCTTCCACAAAACGAATCTGATCAAGCCAGTCTTGAAACTCTTGGTCACTCGGTGCGCAGACATTCTGGTCCTTAAAACCCAAGAACCATAACTTCTTTAACTGCATCAAACTTCTTGGAAGCGAACCTGACAGTTGATTGCTTGATAACGAAAGTGTTTCTAATTGGGTCAACTGTCCAAGTTCTTCGGGGATGGTTCCACTCAATGAGTTTTCGGTCAAGTCAAGCTCCTTAAGATTGGAGAGTTGCCCCAATTCGGGTGGAATCTCACCCGTAAGGTCATTAAAATAAAGGTATAAGGTCTCTAAATTGGAAAGATTTCCAAGTTCGCTTGGAATGTCTCCTGATAACGAGTTCGCGGCAAGATTTAGAGTTCTTAATTGACGGATTTGACCAAGCTCTTGAGGAATTTCTCCAGTAATTGAATTTTCAACAAGAATTAATCTACGTAATCCATGGGCAAAACCCAACTCTTTCGGTATCACTCCAGTCACATTGTTATTGGTGAGGTCAAGTCCTTCAACTTGCCCCCATTGAAGTTTAATTCCATACCAAGAGGAGTACTGTTCAGATACGGTTACAGGCTGATCAACTTTCCAACCAGAGTTATCATACCATTGATCGCCATTTGTGGACCGGTAAAAAGTGAGAAGTGCTCTGTTTAAAAGATCAAGCTTTTCATTGATTTTTGAAAATCGGAATTGATCTGGGGTGTCAATAAAGGGTCCATCTTGTATGCGAACCGTAAATCTTGCCCGACTACTGGGAAGGGCTTCATCGTCAACGATAAACTTGAATTCTACACTTTTAGAGTCACCACTGCTTAACGCCCCCAAAGATTGTTGTGATTTCGTGAGAGTGATATAGGGGTTGAGTGGGGTGTTGATCATTTGTACCGTTAACTGATCGGCATCTTTTAGATAATTAGTCACTGTCGCACGAATCGTCACTTCATCTCCTGGGTCAATGGTATTCTCACCGATTTGGTTTAACCATGCCCATTGACTTACACGGACACCTGGGAGAGTAGGGGGGCGTAAACTTAATTCAGCGTTTACGTAGCCACGCCCTAACTGCCCTTCAAATGATGGATTATCTCCGCTGATATCCTCACTGGAAAGGCGTAGCTGCTCACGTAGTGCATCTGGTGTGATCTGGGGATAAGCTGTTTTGATCAATGCCGCTAACCCTGAAACCAAAGGGGCAGCAAACGAAGTTCCTTGAAATTGATCATATTTTTCAGAGCCCGTTCTTGGACCAAGGATGTCAATTCCAGGGGCAAACACTTGAACGGATTGGCCAAAATTAGAGAACTGAGCACGTTTTCGGGTATCTTTTTCCGTAGCCCCAACCGATAAGACTCGAGGATGTGAAGCGGGGTAGATAATAAATTCATCGGAATTGCGATTGCTATTTCCAGCTGCGGCAACGATCAAGGCCCCCATGTCGGTTGCAAGTTCAATAACTTGATTGTTCAAACGTTGCTGTTCGGTATGGCTGATGCCGACCCAACTTGTGTTGATAATATCAGCTCCATTGGCGGCTGCGTATAAAATTCCTTCATACCCGCGGCAGATACTGTATAATACCCCAAGGGCACCAAGGACAGGGCACACGACATTGATATGCATGAGACGGACATTCAAACCAGCCCCAGCGATTCCTATATTATTGTTGGTGACAGCCCCAGCAACACCAGCTACGGCTGTACCATGATGTAGATCAGGCACAGGGATTGGGTTGTTATCACCTTCTCTATCATTGGTTAAATTGATCCCATGAATATCATCAATAAATCCGTTTTGATCATCATCAATTTTGTTGTCAGGGATTTCATCTTCATTCGTCCAGACATGATCAAGAAGATCCTCATGATCCCAATTAGCACCACCATCTACTATGGCTATCACGGTCGGTTTGGACCTTACAATGCCTTTAACTAGATCCCATGCTTCTGGAAAACGCATGTGGTTTAAATAGGTCTGCTGACCGTAATGGAGGTCGTTAGGGTCAAAGAGAGTCTCAGATTCAACGAGATGGTGGATAATTAGAGGCTCAGCAAAGACGACACCCGGCAGATCTGTTAGGTCACTTGCAGCCTGTGATGGGTCAGCATCAACTCCAAAGTGGACATAGTAGGTTCGGCGCAGAGCATCAAGATTTTGAGCAGTTTTCGGCGTAGGAGTTACAAAGTCTAAAAAGGGAAATGCGCGTTCAATTCTACGCACTTGATAGGTTTCATGAAAATCATTCAATTCAAAAAGATCGGTTTTAGTAGCTCCAGATTCAATTTGGATGCCTCGCTCAAACTGAACTGTAACGAAATGGGGTTCAAATATATTGGGCGCTTCCTGAGATAGGGCAGGTAAGATGGTCGTAACTACCATAGCAACAATCGTCCATTGAGCACGGAAATAAAGATTTATCATCATGTTCGGCCAATCAGCCAAGAACTGAAAATAAGATCAGATCATTTAAAGTGCTATGATTTTTCTTCTTCGTCTGAATCTTCAAAAACCTCATTGAGTTCGCGAACCCGTTTGCGCTCAGTCCAAGCTGCCACAATAATTGAACCTTCATACAGCAGATACAATGGAACAGCGGCGGCAAACATTGAAAAAGGGTCAGCAGGTGTAACGAACGCACCAACAACAAAAACACCCAAGAAAGCGTATTTCCTGAATTTTCGAAGACGCTCGGGAGTAGCTATTCCCAGTTTCGTGAGAAAGTAGATCACCACAGGCAACTCAAAAAGTAATCCTGCACCAAATGCCCACCATGTCACACTACTGAAATATCGCGTAATATCAAAGTCATTCCTTATAGTATCAGAAATAATAAAATTATTAAAAAAGTTCAGCGCTAATGGCGTGATCACCAAGTAGCCAAATAGGATACCGATCACAAAGAAGAATGTCGCAAATGCGGCAATAAATTTCATGCCAGCTTTTTCTTTTGGGTAGAGTCCTGGCTCAATAAATTTCCAAACGTAATAGATCAGAATAGGTGATCCTGCGACAAGACCTACGGCCATGACGATGCCGACTAAAGCAAAAAACTGACCCGTTACAGTTCGGTTTTGAAGATTTAGATCAGTAAAATCAAGTCCAAGTAGTTGGTAGGTGATAAAATCGGATCTAGCTGGGCCCATCAGCACGACATCAACGACCCAATCATGAAAAATGGCAGCAATAATCGTCATCAGGACGACACCACCAACCCCTTTGATTATGGTCCAACGTAAATCTTCAAGGTGATCTAGAAAGGACATCTCACTGCCTTCTGGCAGTACGTTCTCTCTGGGTTCAGCTAGTTGCTGAGAATCAGTCGCCTGTATAGCGGTAGACGGCTGACCGGTCTCACCTCGTCCAATAATCCTTCGCCAGTTAAAATCCATTGAAGTTATCGGCGTACGATGGAGTCAGAATTTCCAGAATCATCGTGATCAATGCTCAATTCCATCAGAGAGTCTACCCAGAGTCCCTGATTCTCTAATTTATTTCGTCCAGCCCCCCAAGTGTACTCAAAGATGGTGAAACATCCGACGACTTCAAAGCCTTCACTCCTAAGTTGAGCAATGGCATTAAGGGCGGTTTTTCCGCTATTGAGTAGATCGTCAAGCAGTACCACTGGATGACTGGAATCAAGGGGGCCTTCAATGATTCGCTGGCGGCCGTGAGGTTTTCGATGGGGCCTAATTAATCCTCCCAATAGAGGTGGATTGCCGTCACAATTGATGGCAGCACACACAAGGGCATTGCCACCCAACCCATAGCCAGCTACCTGCAGGCATCCTTGTGAACGTATGCGGTGAGCAACGACCTTTCCTAATCGACTTGCAATTCGGCCATCAAGAAGTGGTAGCCTTAGATCCAACAACCAATCAACATCCTTACCATTGGTGTCAATGATAGATTCATGTTGCCCTCCTACGAGGGCCATCTGATAGATTTCCTCAGATAACTCATAATCACTTATAGACATCAAATTTTCGGATTGTAGGGCATCCATGAACTTATGGAGAATCTCAGTGATATACAAAATCCTGACTAGTCGGTTCAAAGCATATTGCGAATGAACGAGAGGATGAGTAATAATCAACAATTTGGAGAGTGATCTGATTCCGTACCAGCGCTATGGTTAAGCAAGGACAAAATCATAGAGGGGGTAGGTCTCACAGAGGGCATGGATGTCCTTTTTTACTTGATTTCTGACGGATTCATCGGAGGGCGCTAAAATCACACGGTCAATTAAGTGGACGACATCTTGAATGTCGGTTTCTTTAAATCCCCGAGTGGTAAGCGCGGCCGTTCCCAAACGGATTCCACTGGTAACAAAGGGGCTACGTTCTTCAAAGGGAATCATATTTTTATTGACAGTAATATGGGCAGATTGTAATGCGATTTCGGCATCCTTGCCAGTGATGTTTTTATTGCGAAGGTCTAATAATACTAGATGATTATCGGTGCCTCCACTCACTACATCATATCCTTGATCCATAAATGAGCGGGCCATTATGGCGGAGTTTTTTTGTACCTGCAAAGCATAGTTAACAAATTCGGGTTGGAGCGCTTCATTGAAAGCAACGGCTTTTGCCGCGATGACATGTACCAATGGGCCACCTTGCATGCCAGGAAATACTGCTGAATCAAGTAATTCACTCATCTTTCGTACCCTGCCGCTCTTTGGGGCAACTTTTCCAAAAGGGTTTTCAAAATCCCTACCGATAAGAATCATACCCCCTCGTGGTCCACGGAGCGTCTTGTGAGTGGTCGTAGTGACAATATGTGCGTAGGGTAGAGGGTCATTCAATACTTTGGCAGCAATCAAGCCAGCTGGATGAGCCATATCCATCCATAATAGAGAACCGACTTCATCGGCGATGGATCGGAAGGCCTGATAGTCAAAATCACGAGAGTATGAGCTAGCTCCAATTGAAATCAATTTTGGCTTTACTTTGATAGCTTTTTCACGAACTTGATCCATATTTATACGACCATCGGTGTCAACGCCGTAATAATTAGCATTAAACCATATTCCTGAAAAATTGACAGGGCTTCCGTGAGTAAGATGCCCACCATGGGCTAGATCAAGGCCGAGAAATGAATCCCCTGGTTTGAGGCAACTTAGATAGACTGCTGCATTGGCAGATGCCCCAGAATGAGGTTGCACATTTACCCAGTCGCACTGAAAGAGATCTCTTGCACGCTGACGTGCAAGTTCTTCAACGGTATCTGCAAACTCGCATCCTCCGTAGTATCGACGACCAGGGAGCCCCTCTGCATATTTATTTGTGAAGATAGATCCCTGTGCTTGTAAGACACTTTTAGAGACAAAATTTTCAGAAGCGATCAATTCTAGACCAAAATTTTGACGCTCAACTTCATGGGCTATGGTCTGATAGACTAATGGATCTTGGGATTCAAGATGAGTCATGTATGATTCAGAGTTAGAAATTATTGGTTATATAGTTTCTGGTATTTCATCCAATTTCTGCTATTTTCTCACCACAGTTGATTGGGTTAGCTCATTGGAAGATGGACTGGATAAATTTCCGCAATTGTACGATTTAGGCATCAGCTTTGATGCAATAAAGGGAGGAAGAACTATTTGAATCAACCCAACGAATGATACTATGAAGAATCAGGTCTGTGACTTCAATGCTTGATTGTGCGCCGCATATATTCATATCATGTTATAGTGATCAGAGGTAATGGACTGTCATACATCAGGTCAAAACCGATTAGTACCCTGCACACATGTATTGATTCATCGGTAGAGCGAGCTACTATCTTACCGACAGTGATATTGACCATCAATCAAATACGTTTTGGGGATTTCTCCCTGCAATTATGTGTCCTGCGTCCGATGGAGCATCCGTCTTTTTTGGGGCTTATAGACCTGAGTGCCGAAAGACTTTCGAGTAACGTAGATGGACTGCAGGGCACCCTACCCGATAAAATCTTTCGGCAGTATCGCGGGAGAATGCGGTAGGTGCCTGGATATTTATTCCTTAGAATATTCGTACTTCGCGAAGGCAACATGTACTCCGCTGCTCATGGTTAATACATATCTTCTATAGCATCAGGCATTACTCCTTGATGACTTGAACATCATCTGTAAATGGGGGTTAATCCAAATCAGAAGTATCGCCCTATCATGCACACATTTACAGAGTTCAGAGGGCCCACGGACTACTTTCATGGCAGGCAGGAGATCATTGGCCCATTCATAGGTTCCCTCCTGCATTATCAAGGTCAAGCACGAGGCACCATCTTTCTCATCAAAGGCCCGCCAGGTTCGGGCAAGACGGCGCTACTGAGCGAGATTTCCAAGTATGCGGGGGACATCGGCTACGCCTACCTTGTGACGATTCTCTAACTTGACATTGGCATAAATTTTTTGTATCATAG
>JAPOTS010000048.1 GCA_026709065.1 Bacteroidota bacterium | reverse complement strand
TATATTTTAAAAAACGCATTTATTTTCAACTATCAAAGTGTCCAATATAGGTTAAAACGATAATTTGAGACAAAAGTCAATCATTTAGTCAATATTCCGAGATCCTCAGCAGGCACAATGGGTCATTCTTCTGCCTGTGAATTAATTGTCATTTAGAGGTTTATTGTAATCTTGGATTAGCCATGGTGGTCAATATTTTAAAATGTCTAATTCATCAGATGCCACGGTCAACGATGCTGCTCCTGCTGAATTAGATCAATAATTTATTTTTGACAAACCTTTCGGTTCTGACAAGATTCATTAAAAATGTATATAATTCATAATTAATTGTTATATTTGTGATATATCAATTAACATATAGTTTCATGCAAAAACGATTAACTGAAAAACAACAAGCTGTACTTGACTTTATAATGAAGTATGTTTCGGAAAAATCTGTATGGCCAACATATGATGATTTTCGGGAAGAGTTTGGATTCAAGTCATCAAACAGTATCACTCAAAATCTAAAGGCTCTCGCCAAAAAAGGGCACCTGCTTCATAATGAGGCAGGCTATCAACTTAAACCGATTAAACGAGCTCCTCATTTCGGAATTGCTATTCGTGGTGAAATTTCAGCTGGCACATTACAGGAAGCAGTTGAATCTAATCTTGGTGAGATTACGATGGAGACAGTGTTCCCAAATCTGGATCGAATTTTTGCAGTTCGAGTGCGCGGTGAGTCTATGATAGGCGCGGAAATTCACGATGGAGATTATGTGCTATTAGTTGACGATGATATCCCTAATGGTGGGATAGGTGCGATTCTTTATAACGGTGAGACATCTCTAAAAAGAGTTTATATGGATCAAGAAGGACTTCGGCTTGAACCTATGAATTCCAATTACAAAGAAATCAAGATTTCACCTCAAATTTTTGAAGAAGTCAGTATTCTTGGACGATATATCGGGCATGTCAATAAAAATGGGATTACGAAGTCCTCAGAGGCATATCGGTATGGGACGAGATCGTATTCGCCATTCACAAATTAATTACCATTGATGTCCGAGAGCAAGGGTTAGGAACTTTATATATTCAGAACCCTGTTGATAGATAAGCCCGAGATTCTTGGGGAAATCATTAGAAGTAACAAATTCTTCGGTGAGTGGACATGAGGCAACAAAATGTTTACTCTTCAAATCCTCTATCAATGGGTGGTTTGGATCAAAGCCCTTCGGTGCTCGCTTCAATTGTTGGTGCTCATAGCTGCCTGAGAATACCTTGCGAAAATCATCATCTAGCGAAGCGTTGATCCATTGATCTGGAAGATCAACAATACGCTGGCGAATGATCAATAATTCTTTACTACCAGGTCCCCAAATGCCTAGTGAGGCAAATATCTCATCGGGAGCTAAATGAAGGTAAAATCCAGGAGCATGTGCATCTTTACCTGCTGAATGTTTAAAATAGACACCTGCAGCTTCTTTGTACGGCCTCTTATCTTTTGAAAAGCGAACATCTCTGTGAATTCTAAACAACGATCCACCAACTTTTGGGATGGCTAAAAAATGCGGGCTAATGGCATGAAGTGGTTCAGCGAATTGATGAATAAATTCAAGTAATGGGTTCTTCACATCATTCTCATAACGAGATTTATTTTCTTTGAACCACTCACGGTTGTTATTTTTAGAGAGATCGCGAAAAAAATCAAAGAGTGACGTAGAAATCATGTATGATCAACACAATCGTGTTGAATGGTTATATTCTTGGGCATCAAAACTGTTCGGATGCGTCAGTAGTCAGAATTTAGGTTTGTTGAAGAGATTAAATATACTGCAGACCAACGAATTTACACACTTGGAAGGGATTTTTCAATGGAGTTCTGGAATTCAATGAGACATGTTAAAGGCCATCTCATGCGAACCTAACCAATCTCTGATCGTAATTACTTACCTCACACGAGGGCTCCAAAATATAGATCTAATCGTATTTTTCTTGAACGTCAGCCGTATCAAACAGTCCAAGAAAATATTGCTTACGAACGACTTTGAGATCATCATATCCTTGAATTTCCAATCCAATAGAGAATATATGTGTATTCTTAGTCAGTTCACAATTGATTGAAAGGTGTGATGAGTTCAACTAATTCTCAACTGACATTCCCCGTTGTTGGCATGCATTGCGCGTCCTGCGCTGCTGGGCTTGAACGGCAGTTAAATCAGTTACCAGAGATTCAGAAGGCACATGTGAATATAGCCACTCATAAAGCATATATAGAAGGGGTTTCAGCTGATCTGGCCCTGAAAGTCATTGAAAGTGCTGGATATAGCGTTGCTCGCTCAGAAGTTATTCTTTATCCTTCAGACGCAACCTCAGTAATGGATCATGAGAAGATTGCAGAACGTTGTGATCAGGTTGGTCCACTGATCCATAGTCAATTGTCTGAAAAATCCTTGACACTTTCATGGATTCCTGGGTTAATAAATGTAGACGATCTATTGGAGGAATTCCAAGAGTATGGTAGGACAGAGATTTCTGAATCTCAAGTCTCTTCAACAAAGTACTCACGGTTAGTCATTGCAGTCAGCGGCGCACTAGTTCTGATGGTTCTTTCAATGTTTCAACTGGTGTCATATTTCTTACTTATGATGATTGCTACCCCCATCGTATTTTTTTGTGGTGCGGAGTTTTTTAAGGGAGCATGGACGGCATTAATGCGACGGAGTGCTAACATGTATACTCTTATTACAATAGGGGTAGTGAGTGCTTGGGTTTATAGCACGATTGTAACAATTTGGCCTTCATTATTTACCTCAACTCCATCAGTATATTTTGAAGCAGCAGCCGTTATCGTGGCCTTGGTACATGTTGGTCAATTTCTTGAATCCAGAGCAATGAGTAAAACAGGCTCTGCCATTGAATCTTTACTTCGATTGCAGGTCCCAATTGCCAGAGTAAAGAGGGGCTTGCATTTCGTAGATGTTCCTGTTGGAACAATAGACATAGATGATCTTGTATTAGTACGACCCGGAGATCAGGTGCCTGTTGATGGGCAAGTGGTTGAGGGATATAGCTCTGTAGATGAGAGTATGTTGACAGGGGAGCCTCTACCAGTGACAAAGTCAAAAGGAGACTCAGTGGTATCTGGAACATTTAATTCGGATGGGACTCTTAAGGTAAGAGTCAAATGCACTGGAAGTGATACGGTTTTGCAACAAATCGTCAGATTAACCAAGGAGGCCCAAGGACGCAAGGCTTCCATCCAAAGACTGGCAGATCAAGTATCGGGAATTTTTGTCCCACTCGTTATTGCCGTAGCTGTGATCACACTTGTAGCATGGATCTTAAGTGGATATGGTATAGAGCATGCTATGATCACTTTTGTGTCTGTTTTGATTATTGCATGTCCTTGTGCATTAGGGCTTGCAACTCCTGCAGCCGTGATTGTTGGTACTGGTGCAGCCGCTCGAAAAGGCATTCTATTCAAAGGAGGAGATGCATTGGAACGGATTAGCAAGGTGAATCATGTTGTACTTGATAAAACAGGAACTCTCACCACAGGGACTCCTGAGGTTCATACAATTCAACTCCATCCTGATACGTCTGAACACGATTTATTGACGATGGCCGCATCATTGGAAGTTCATTCTGAGCATCCTTTGGCAGAGGCAATTGTTGGAAAAGCAAAAGCGGAGGAACTTGAATTTAGTTTAGCGAGCTCGGTAGATATTATACCAGGGCTTGGTATCTCTGGGGTTATTGAGAATCAACAGGTCCATGTTGGTAGTCATGGTTTCTTAACTCAGATGGGTATCACGATCCCCTCAGACGGGTTGATGGGATCGCGTGTTCATGTTGCTGTTAACAAGAAATGGATTGGCCAAATTTCGTTTAATGATACCTTACGCTCTTCATCTAAGGAAGCAATCTCTCGCTTACATCAGCGCAATCAGAAAGTGATCATGCTTACAGGAGATTCTGAAAATAATGCAAAGGAAGTTGGCAGAGAGGTAGGAATAGACACCATTGAGGCAGGGGTTACACCACAGCAAAAATTGGATTATATCACTGCTCTCGGTGAGCAGAATGCAGTAGTTGCAATGGTTGGAGATGGGATCAATGATGCCCCGGCGCTTGCTCAGTCAGATGTCGGCATGGCCATCGGTTCAGGAACACAAGTGGCCATTGAGACTTCGGATGTGACACTGTTGCGTGAAGATCTTAATTCTGTTGTAGATTCTCTCAGTATTGGAAGGCAAACAATCAGAACAATTCGCCAAAACTTATTTTTTGCATTTGTTTACAATACACTTAGTATACCTGTAGCTGCCGGGGCACTTTATGGTGTCTTCGGAATTTTACTTAATCCAATGTATGCATCCCTTGCGATGACATTGTCTAGCCTTTCAGTCATACTCAATAGTTTGCGTTTATCAAGAGCCCTCAACAAATAATTTCATAGATCATGCTTCCAGAATGGATGCCAAATATTCACCCACTTTTTGTACATTTTCCAATCGCACTACTTGCCACAGCGTTTCTTGTTGACATTGTAGCGTTGGTAATTCGCACTGTTACATTTCTACCTCGTATGTCTACAATCCTATATATTTTAGGTGGATTGGGCGCAGTCGCCGCTGTAATCTCGGGGGAGTTTGCTACTGAAACTGTTAAAGTTACAGGTCAAGCAAGTTCCATAATGAATGAACATGAAGAAGTCGGAGAGCTTGTCATGAAGTACTATCTGGTTTATGGTGCGTTAAGAGTGGCTCTCTGGTGGTGGTTGAAATTCCGACTTGCTATATGGATACCGCTTGCTGTAATTGGCGGTGTTGGACTTGTACCATTGTATCAGGCATCATCATTTGGTGGACGCTTAGTATATGAGCAGGGTGTTGGGGTTTCAATGGTGGATTCCATGACCATTCAATTAGAAGCAAAAGAAAGGCAATTGGTAAGAATGGGAGGGACTCCAGAATTTTCAGGACTTGATGAGCACGGAGGATGGCGATGGTTGGCTGGGGCTCATGCAGTTACTACTTTCAACACTGCATTTGAAGTGATTACAGGAGAAGTTTCTGCAGAAATGATCCAAGATTCTGGAGGCGATTACCAATTAGCACTTACAGTTGATCACTCTCCAGCGTTAGTTTCCTTTGGGATACCGGTTTCTAATGTTGATTTTGAAGTTGCCCTGAATATCTCAGAACTTGACGGATCGCTTCGTTTGATCCATCATATGCAAGACAGCATCTCGTATCATTTTTTGGAGGTAACTGATGACATACTCCGTTTAGGGATGATCTCTGATGGGGAAGAAGATATTTTAGCCGAAGGATATTTTTCGATGTCTAATGATTTGGGTAATTTGCGGGTTGTCAGTAGTACGACTCATTTTAGGGGCTATGTAAACGATGAATTAGTGCTACATGCTCACGGTGACGCTCCATCAGCGGGTAGAGCGGGGGTACTGATGGATGGATCTGGAAAGGTATCCTTGGCGGAGATGTCATTGGAAGTGTTGCAGATTGATTAGGAGTAGAAATTATAGCTGATTAAATCATTTGCAAGATCTTCGCATCGCATGCAAATTCTATAACCCCATCATTAACTTAATAACTCACACTTGAAGATAGGATCATAATGTATGTATTTTACAAGCAATTTCAGAAATTTATCGCTAACTATTACACCATATAATCGTGTCCATAGCTATGAATTTAACAATAAAGAAACGCAACGTTGAATTCTGTTTTGAGTGACACAGATCGGGATATTCATGTTATTTGTGAGCACGGGAGTTATTTGAGAAGTGGTTATAGAAGAAAGTAGTTAATGGGTAATGGTAGAGAGAAGGATTGGTCATTTCTGCCTAAACAGTAGCACAGCATTAAACAAACGGATAGACTCAAATTTTCATGGTGCAAGAGTGCCATCCTTAGAGTATAGGGACTCAGCACTTACACCTACAATAATCATCATCTTTTCCATTAACTTTATTGAGAAACGCTGAACAACAAGGCACTCAATCCAACTGCTTAGGATTCAGGGAGCTGCTATAGGTTTGTGGTTGATATGTGTGATCACACACTCAATCAAAATACATCATTGATATGTCATTTGCTCGTATATCAGATTTGCTTTACGTACGGGAGCGTTCGCGTAAAGAAACAAATGAACTTAGGATTTCATTCAAAATCACGCATCAAGAAACGTTATTACTTATTTGGTGCAAAAATATTAATTCTCCAAATTAAGATTGATGCCATAGATTGATGCTTAGATGGCGTGAATCACCGCATTGATGATATGAAAAATCAATCAGTTGGCTTATTGCTTTGACCGCGTTCATTGGTACAACTGGATGGGAATTCTTATTAGTATTTAGCTAATACAAATCAATGTAGTTGTATCACCCTATAATACTCAGGGAAATTGAGTTAAGAAGTAGATGGGTTTTCATAGGTTGCACTAATCGTACTACTATCGGGCAACCCCGACATTATTTTTCAAAAAGAAATTACTCTCCTTAAAGCACCAAGTAAGCGTTTGTTCATTTAGCTAAGCGTAAGTTTGTAAGGGTATTCAAACTTAGACTCAATTTACGGATTTTCAAGAGTCAATCATCGGTTGTATCTCAAAACCTCTACATTTTGAAGTTTATTGCAAGTTTGGATTTTTGCCCAAAACCCCATGATGTAGTGGATTTTGGCTAAATTTTGAGAGATAAACTGATTGAACAGTTGAAGCCACGTTTTTCATGTTTAATTGGGTAATCGTATGAATGCTGATAATCTGGAAGATGCATTACATTGCAAACATTTTGCACATTAAAATGTAGCTGTCTGAGGGGATCTAATCATCAAGTTGTCAGGCATTAGATCTTTTAAAAGCAATGATTTCTAGCTCTCGGACATACATTTCATCTGCTTGTTTTATCCAATTTCTCAGTTTAGTTGGGTCATAGTCATAACGGTCAATAAAATTGAGTAAGGGGTCAAGGTTGAGATCTGAGGCTTGAATTGCTGCTCCAACATTACTGCCGTCAATCCCATTACAGTGTTGTTCAAAATGTCTATGAAGAGGATTGAGCATTAAGGGTTTACGCAAATACATCGCTTCGGCCATGCTTTCAAATCCAGAGGTGGTCACAACTCCCTGACATCTAGCCATCATCTCTAAGAACCGAGTTGAGTGAAGCTGATGAAATTTAAGGTTATCGCTGTAATGAGTGATTTCGTCAGCTTCATCGTTATTCCAAAAGCAGTGAAGTCTATGAGAGGGATTATGTTTGTGCCAAGTAATCAAGTCTTGGCTGAGGCTATGATGATAAAGATATATAAGAAAAAAAGGTTCTGTGATGTTATCGGGTAAATCAAATAATTCTTCTCTCAGTAGAGGGGGCATTACTAGAATCTTTTTTTCTGGTAAGGGGTGTGCATCATATAAGGAAAGAGCAAACCGACACTGAGCCCCTAATCCTGTTAACCGTGTAAAGGTTAAAGTGGAAATTTTCTGTACCTCAAAACCAGTTGGAAACTGGTACTGCGGATGCAAAAACATAAATTGATGCCCTACGGCAACCATAGGGATATTGGGTCGCTCACGTAGCATAAAGAATCCAGCCAGAGGCTCAAAGAAGTTGATGATCACATGGGGGCGCTCCGATTTAAGTGTTTCACTCAATACTGTGAAGCTACGATTGAATTCATTTAATCGGAGACTATTATTGACTAATGTGCGCCCCCAATCAATACTACGAGTGTCTTGGTTAACAAAAAAACTTCCACTCGGAACTTCCACAACGGGTGCACCGAGGGATTCTGTGAAGTAACTTGGAATTTCATGGTTCCCTTTACTCACGATAGCTTTGCATACAGTATGTCCAGCATTTTGAAGCATGGACGCAAGGGCGAGTGATTGTGTCAGATGCCCACGACCTTCCCCCTGTACGATAAAAAGTGCTCTTAATCCAGACATGCTAAATTGATTCTTCTGTTACTAAATCTGAACTCATATCTGATTGAATTCCATTGGTTTTCCAGCGGGTGAGTTGAGGTTGATGATCAAAAGTAACCCAGTTGATCAGTTCAATACGACCGTCAAAATGTTCAACTACAGCAGTGCAACTTTCAATCCAGTCTCCTGAATTGGCATATAGGATGGATTTGATTTCACGAATTTCAGCGTGATGAATATGTCCACACACGACACCATCTGCCTTTTTTTCTTTGGCGATTTCAATCATCGCGTTTTCATAGTCGGCAATTGCTTGAACCGCTCGCTTAGTAGTATGCTTAAGATAAGCTGACAATGACCAGTAAGGCATGCCGAATAATCGTCTAGTACGATTGACCATTCCGTTTAGACGAAGCAATATAGTATATATCTTTGAGCCTAGAACAGAGACCCAACGAGCATGCTGAATGAAACCATCAAACTGATCTCCATGTAATACTAGCAGTTTACGTCCGTCAGCAGTTGTATGGATCACTTGGTTCATCACATCAATTCGTCCTAATCGGAGACCTAAATAATCACGAGCAAACTCATCGTGGTTTCCGGGCAAATAGACCACTCGCGTGCCTTTTCGGGCTTTACGTAAAATTTTTTGGATCACATCATTATGAGACTGAGTCCAATGCCATGCTCTTGACATAGCCCAACCGTCAAAAATATCTCCTACAAGATATAGGGTTTCGCTTTCATTGCAACGAAGAAAGTCCAGCAGGAAATCTATTTTTGCGTCTTTTGAACCTAAGTGGAAATCAGACAACCATATGGTTCGGAAATGTTTGACCTTATGCATGATCAAAATGGGAACGATGAATTACTCCATATAGATTAATAAATCAATATTCAGCTTTCGCATACAGTATTTTCCTGAAGAATAGACATACACAAATCTTTATAGGTCTCACGGGAAGATTTAGAACTAAATAGGATCAATACACGTGAACCGTCACCCAGAAGTTGCACATAATGTTTCCCCTTAGTTTTACCAGAGGTTACATGGTCTACTTCGTTGTAGCGAATAATTGTAAGTTGAAGTCCCATAGGTGTTCGTGAATAGAGAATGAGGCGACTCGCTGTATGGAGAAGTGATGTTTTGATCGGTTTATTATTTAGAGTAATATCACTGCGAACGCGATCCTTATAAAGAATTGTTTCATTATTTAGAATACGCTCAATTTCACTTTTATTTTTTTTCCGCATTTTAAGACGGGGATATAGATATCAACCAATTAATCTCAGATAAGTAAATGTGAGAATCAGACTTGGAGTAGGAAAATGAATAATTGAAGCCATAAAATTCAGTCATTACGAGTTATCGTCCGAATCTTTCGGAAGTATGAAAGAGGCAACAATATAACCAATAATAAAAAGGCCACTGGTAAACAAAGCGCCTAATGCAACGCCGAGTCTCAACCAGAATACATTTAAATTGTAATGCCGTGCAAGTCCTCCCAGCACACCACTCAATATTTTATCAGATGTTGAACGAGTCAATTTATGATTCATAGGATGTATTATTGAATTACTAAATTAATTGATTTCAGTGTTTATCAGTTTAATGAGAATTCATTAGGCACTTATGTGCTCCTTAATCAATCTAATGACACAGTCAATTAAGGTTAGAATATAGGTTTAAGTGAAAGCTATAATATCAAGAAGTAAATTACAATATATCAATTTCCTCTTCGTCCTTGGGAGGTGGCATGAATATAGCAAAAAGTACGTAGGCAACGAGTGGAACAGTCCCACCGGTCGTAACGAGAGCAACCAAAAATAAGAAACGAAATAATTTAGGGTCCATATTGATACGCTCTGCCAGACCGCCGCAAACTCCTGCGAGGTATTTTTTGCGAGATTTAGGCGGGAAATTCCATTTTGAATTTTCAGGCATAGTAGGAAACAGTGATTTTTTCTTGTGAGGCGAATCTTTAGTCCGAGTGGATTTGCGATCCTTTCTTCTCACGCGGCGTTTTGATTTGCGTTTTTTTGGAAACAACCCAAACAATAACACTAACATAATTCCAATGAGTGGGATCATGATAAATCCATCAGAAAAAATATTTCCAGGAATTAGTCCAATTTCTTGCAAGATGAAAATTGCGGCAGTACTCAGTAAACCAAATCCTGAAATGATAGCGGCTCTGCCAGTAGGGCGAGAATTTTCGGGTTGATCCTCAAAGAGCATCTCTTCAAACTCCAGATCAGATTGGTTATCTTGTTTTAAGCCAAGATCGTCTAATTCTTCGGTCTTTTGAATTTTTCTTGACATTCAAGGGGAGTTGATTTCAATTATTTGATTGGCGGATATTACCAGATCGACGGGGACATCATGTGATTCAGATGGAATCGTTTCGAAGAGGCAAGAATCCATGATTAATCCAATCTTATAAGCTTTAACATGTTCAAACAGTTGATCATAAAAACCCCCTCCGTATCCAATCCTGTATCCAAGAGAATCAAAGCCCAAACCTGGCGTGATGATGACATCAATGTCTTCTGCCAAAATCTCGGGGGATTTGGGAGGTTCAGCAATTCCCCATTGGTTTAGGGTTAAACTCTTTTCATCCTGAAACATTCCCCATTGGATACGAAGAATCTGTGATTTCGGTTCAGTGATAGGCAGTAATACGGTGCAACCGGTCGCTCTAAGCCAGCAATTAAGGGGACGAAGATCTATTTCATGTGCTTCAAGTTTAGGCCAATAAGAGAGAACAGTTTTTGCGTTCATTAATTCAGGAACGCATGTCGATTTCATCAGAATTTTTTGGCATTCCAACCTAAATTCTTCTTCTAAAATTTGATGACGAATAGCACGTAAATGATGTCGAAGATCGCGTTTAGACATATTCATGTCTTGATGCATGAGAGCTCTATGGGTAAATGATCAATCAGAAAATTTCTACTTGATTTTGGGATAGTATTGAATCAATTTTGGATTACAGGTTGTAGAATAATTCTACAATATAGCTATGACACACGAGATTCATACTAAGAATTTTGATATAAGCTATGTTTAGATTGTACTCATTCGAGAGTTCCATATCAACTGATGCCTCATTATTCATATATTAAGGCATGTGTATGCGGTAGTAGATGTCTTGAACATTTTTGCCATATTTAGGGTATTTCAACACATTTAAGTACTGGTTCGGATATTCAAAGTGGCTCATATTAATCATTCTTATTTCATTCAATAGATAAGAATCACGTTGTGATGATAATGAAGCCCCGAAACCTGTCCACAACAGGTAACCTCTTCAATTGAAATCAAATGTTTTGGAGATCTCATCTTCATATCTTAAATATGCAAAAATCATAATCCCTTGCAAACAATGAATGTTTAGTTTCTGGTATGAATGTAGCAGTAGGGGTTGTAGAAAAATTAGTTGACGTTCGGAAAACCCCATGCTTCCTCCTAAAATGTCACTAGATATGCTCGGTTATGAACAATCCTTACCACACTGGATTCATGGCAGAATTCGCCCCGCAAGATGTGTGGATTTTGAAATTAGTTGTCTATAAACTGTGGAAAATTATAAATAAGTTTTCATACATGTAAAGAGATTACAGTCTGATAAAACCTCCTCTATTACTCTCTAAACCACAATCCTTGAAAGAGGGAACACTAACTAGGAATAAATCCACTTTAAATTGCGAACTTGTGTTTAAACTTACTTCTTTCGTGAGAAAAGTTTTAAAAGAGTTACTTGTGGCGAAGAAATTAACTCCTTGAAAAGTGCGTCAGTCAATATAGATCAATCGTGCTCTGATAGTGGTCGGTTTTTGCAATAACCTCATCAAATATCTTGAGAAATTCTGTTGCTTTCTCCATGTTGACCAATGAGGAAATTTTACGCTTTTGTATCAATACGACCACTCCTGTTTGGGTTTCTAAAATATCCTGAGTGAATGGCGTAATTTCATTGGTGTACCACAAATCAAATTTGGGTCGGATCGCTTTTCTGAGAATCAGAGCTGTGTGCCGATTTTTTTCATCATCGTAAATATTATTCACCAAGATCACTCTCATGGGTATCTGTTTATTGAGAGTATGATAAATTCTTTGTGCTTGCTTTAGTGAATTTGTTAACTGCTGAATACAGGTATTGGGAGGTATAAAAATAACCATTCCATCAGGGTCTATATTAGCCATGCCCTGCTTATGAGTGAGAGCTTCGTGAACAATAATTTCCGGCATATTCAGTCCAACATAATTCTGTGCAAGAACATTTAACTGAGTCAAAGAGTAGTTTCTCTCTGTCAGTTCGGAGAATAATGTTTGATCACTTGAATCTTTATTGAGTAGATGGACCAATCCAACCAGCAATAAAACAGTCAGAATGATGACCTGAAATATTTGAAATTTAATAGCTGTGAGCAGAGATTTAGGAATCATGCTAACTATTGACGAAGGTATTGATATACTTCAACGATGGGGTTGGGTAATCCTGTATTGTCTATTTCTGGTTGAACTACTCGGTATAGGAATCCCCTTTTAGCTTGATCAAAATGATAATCAATGCCAAATTCTTCGGCAACAAAGTTTCCTCCTTTCGTGAATAATTGGTAGCCTAAGCCTTTTGGACCAGCATATTGTACCATAAGATCATGATCATTCACCTGAAAAATTCGCGTGGCAAGCGTATTGATACCATAAAAATCTCCAATCGCATCCATGAATGCTACAGGATTACTCGGATCAAAGACTGGAATATCTTTTGAAATCTCTTGAAACCAAGAAGTCCTTCGGGAAATTTTAGCTTCTATGGTTCCGTCTATTGAAATCTTCAAGATATACGGCTCTACTGCACTCGCATAGTATATGTGTGTCTTATCAGCAACAATTCCTCCCATTGCTATTCGAATATTAGCATTGGGAAACGTACTCTGGGGTAATATAATTTCTTGAGTTGTTTCACCAAAGGAAGTCATGTATTTGATAATGGATTCCGCGGGCATTCGATATAGCCCAACTAAGTTACCTTGAGTATCAGTATCCATAAAACCTACCTGTAACATGATATAATCATCATGCACATTTCCTATGCATTTTCCTTCCGCGGTAAATCTATATCCCCAAGGACCCGCATTCACAAGAAAGATTGATTGATCGTCTAAAAAAATGGCATTCACTGGTCGAAATTCAAAGCCTGGATAGCAGGAGGATGGATCTAAGTTAGAAAGTAGGCTGCCGTCAGAATCAAAAAGAAAAGCCTGCTCACCAATAAGATCAACAGCCAAAAATCGCCCACTTATGTCCACATCCAAGCTTTTGATTTCAGCAATTAACAATTCATCACGCAGTATATTCAATGGGTCTGAAAAACCAACGGTTCGGATTTTTTTGAATTTATCAGTTTGAGAAGATTTTATGGTCTCAACAATACCGAAACTATTCAAGAAAATTAAACACGCAAGAATACCAATCCGCATGAAGAATCTGTATATTTCACAATGATGACTAATTCGACATAGGAAACCGTTTGCATACCTCATCATCTATCCTTACAATGACATCTATTTGCTCCAAAGCAAGTTGACACAAAAACTGGAGGTTATGCAAGAGTTTAGATTAATTCCAGACGATAGAATTCATAAGGTTACTTACTCCAATGTAAAATCATCTGTATCTGGGTCACCTCCACCACCACTACAACAATAACCTCCATAGATGCTAAAACATGCACCCGAGTAAAAAGAACATCCACTTCCTGGTGATAGACAATAAGCATAGTAACAGGTGACAGTCGTGTCGGAACTACGACATGTTGTTGTCTCTACTGTTCTATCTTGAAAAACCGCGGTGGAATGAGTTTCGTCTGCAAAAACACGATCCTCCATTGCTATTAAGCCTCCAACGATCAGCACGGCTATGGCTAACGAAATTCGTATAATTGTAAGATATGTCATCCAAGTATAGATAAGCTTGTTAATATTTTACAAAATAATTTGTAATAAACCTTAGGACCTAACATCTTGAAGAAAAATGCCCTTCGTTGCAGTAATGAATGTAGCAGAATTCGGGACTTCCATTTTTTAAGTGGGTTGAAGCAAGTAAAAGGAGTTAGACGATAGAGCTTAAATGAGG
>JAPOTS010000028.1 GCA_026709065.1 Bacteroidota bacterium | reverse complement strand
TGCCCTATCAGTCACGTATGGAACCAAAAGTTTCAACAAGATTTGAAACAACCCCAATCTTGCGATTAGTCTAATCATCAAAGGTATCATTTCCGATAATGCTTCAAGTTTGTGAGCACAAAGTTAAGCCATAACCACCATAAATAAAAAGAGTTTATATTCGTGAGTACCTGAGCCGTTCTAAGGGAGCCAGAAGAGGCAGAAGTAGTGCTGACTCGCGGATCATAGTAATTGCATCAGACCACTTTTTCTTTGAAGTGGAGTCTTTAGTGGTTCAGCTTATTCTATATATCTGTCAACTGAGTATAGAACTCGTCCTTTTTCCATCCTTGGCAGCATGAAGGTCAAAATTATAGACGATAAAACAATAAGCAAATTAAAATTTTGGAATTTGTCTATCAAAGTTTCAAAGAATGATTCCATTAAAAAGATGTAGTCTTCAATTTGAGATTTATATTCCAAAAAATCTTGACCGCACCATGAAAACGAAGAGCTCAATGCAGATTCCAAGCGTTTTGATTTACCATCCAAATCAATATAACATTTCTGATAATTCTGCTGTATGGTGAAATAGGTATGAGTATGGATACTTTTATGAAACACCCTCACTCATTTCAATCATGCGCTCTATCGGTTTAAGTGCACGCCTACGTATAGATTCTTCCATGGCAATTTCAGGCAATTCGTGGTTAATGCAATTATATAATTTCTCAAGTGTATTGAGGCGCATGTGAGGACACTGACTGCAATTGCATCCGCTCTCAGGGGGGGCCGGAATAAAATGCTTATCAGGTGAATCCTTGCGCATTTGATGGAGAATTCCTTCTTCGGTTGCAATGATAAATGATGTCCCTTCATCCTCACGCGCAAATTTACGGATACCACTGGTTGAACCAATATAATCGGCATGCCTGAGAACAGATTCTTCACATTCTGGATGGGCTAAGATTTTTGCTGATGGATATTCTACTTTAAGTGAAAGTAATTTGCGCTCACTAAATGTCTCGTGAACAATACAAACACCATCCCAAATTTTTAATTTTCTTTTGGTTGTACGTTCAAGCCAGCGTCCAAGGTTTCGATCCGGAGCAAAGATGACAGGCTGTGATTCAGGAATCATTCTCATCAGATGCTCTGCATTAGTTGATGTGCAAATGATGTCGCTTCTCGCTTTAACTGCTGCCGAACAGTTTATATATGACATGACTAAATGATCAGGGTGCCGATCACAAAACTCCTGAAATTCGTCGGCAGGACATGTATCTGCCAAAGAGCAACCAGCATTCAAATCTGGTAAAATCACTTTCTTATCTGGAGATAATATTTTCGCGGTCTCAGCCATAAAATGAACCCCTGCAAAAACAATGATGTCAGCTGAAGTCGCAGCTGCCTGGCGGGAAAGTCCAAGAGAGTCACCAATAAAATCCGCGACATCCTGAATAGCTGGTTCTTGGTAGTAGTGGGCAAGCAAAATCGCATTTTTCTCTCGCTTAAGCGATTTAATCTCTTCATACAGATCCAATCTTGGATCCACAGGATCATTAACAAATCCTATTTGCTCCACGCTACTGACGAGCAATTCGGGTGTAATAGACATATTCATGGTTAGGAGTATGTTGAGTAAAATTAACGATGACTGAATAAATTTGTGCCCAATTTCATAAATAAAGTTTGTAACGATAATTATAAATTTTATATGGGTTATCATTCCACACACTCACTTATGGAGGTTGTTCCAACAAATACTATCATTATTGGAACCTATCTTAGCCCAGAAGGTTGAAAAAAGACTATATTTTAATGCTTAGTTATTCATCTGTTGATTCAGTTGTAAATTAGCTTATAACATGTTTTCTCCTCTCCCCAAGCGAGAGCATTGTCTTAAAAGTTAATCTGAAACATACATAATTTCGTACGGCTACTATCTCACATTCACATTTCCATTCCAGAGGGGCAGAATTTATTAAATGTGCCCTGCAAGTGAATTCTTTTCACTATCGTGGAGAATTCAGAGGACAGCCTCATAAAGGCGACTCTAAGAATTATGCACAGCAGGTTATTGATAAGGCTATTGAACAGGGTATTCAAGTACTAGCAATAACTGATCATAACAGTGTTCAAGGTATAGATGATTTTCGCGAAGCGGCATCTGGTAAAAAAATTCATATTTTCCCAGGTTTTGAACTGTCATCCCGCGAAGGGATTCATATTCTCTGTGTATATCCATTAGAGAAGAGCTTAGAGGAACTTGGGCTTTTTCTTGGAGAGTTAGGAATTCGGAATCCAGAGCAGGACAATCAAGTTTCTAGTAAAACATTCTCTGAAATCTTAAAGATAGTTCCTGACCAAGGCGGAATCACAATTGCAGCTCATGTAACTCATGAAAAAGGATTGTTTAAAGCACTCACTGGACAACCCAGAGTGAACGCATGGAAAGATATTAACTTGCTTGCAATTCAGATACCAGGGCCTATTGAAGATTTACCCGTTGAATATCGGAAAATCATTGAAAATAAAAACACTGATTATCATCGGCCCAATTCTATAGATTCCAATACTCTCCCAGTTGCGGTTTTAAATGCAAAGGATGTTGCCGATACCAACGATTTGGAAAACTGCCGTGTATTTAGTTGGATTAAGATGTCTAAAATTAGTATAAAAGGATTACGTCAAGCTTTTTTAGATCCAGGTTCACGAGTTCGTTTGAATCCAAGACATGAAAATTTAGAGTTTGATAAACACCCAGAGATCTCCTATTTGGAATGGAAAGGTGGGCTTCTTAATGATATCAAAATCCATCTCAACACCAATCTAAATGTTCTCATTGGTGGTAGAGGCACTGGAAAATCTACATTGATAGAAAGTATCCGAGCGGTTCTTGAACTTGAATCCGGCGCAGAATTGACTCAAGAAGCACATGAAGGTATTATAAAAAATGTTTTATGTAATGGAACTAAAATTACCATGGGTGTTCGCATATATAATCCCACCTTAAAGGAGTACATATTTGAACGCACTCTCCCTAACCATTCTCTTGTCCTAGATCATCAAGGTGAAATAACAAATTTTGCACCAACAGATATATTCCCAGTAGTTGAGATTTTTGGCCAAAATGAGATTTCCGAACTCACCAGAAGTAACTTGAAGCTTACTCGGCTTCTTGAACGATTCTCCTCTAAAGATGAAAGAC
Source organism: Bacteroidota bacterium (assembly GCA_026709065.1). Lineage (GTDB taxonomy): Bacteria > Bacteroidota > Rhodothermia > Rhodothermales > Bin80 > Bin80. The sequence goes on along the minus strand of JAPOTS010000028.1, from coordinate 11,043 downwards.
TCTCCGAACGGAAAGAGTTTTTGAAGAATGAACTTCGTAAAAATCGTCATGATCTCTGTGAAACGTTAAGCGAAAGCATGCGAACTGAAGACCGTCTTGCCTCTCTTCCACTGCTTGAGGAACGCCTAAATCATTTTGAAGAAGCAGGGTTAGAGGGTAAATTAAAGATGCAGAGTATTTTCGTTCGCGAAGAGCATTGGCTTGATTCAGTTGTAGAACAACTACAATCCCGCAAGGAAATTCTAAATGCTATAAATCACGAATTACCAACAGATAAGCATCTCTTTGATCATCATACCCAGGGTCATTTTTCTAATGAGGATATTCTTAACAAAGCAATCAACATTCTGGCACAACTTAATGAGAATATAGAAAATGTTCTTGCTCAACTCATAGTTGCTTTTCAACTCGCAGAAGAGAATGTTGATGTAATACGATCCACCTGGAATGAGCGCAAACAACAATTTCAAAAAACCTATGAAAGCATCCTGCGAGAACTTCAAAAGTCTTCCATTGACGGTGAAGAGTTTATTCAGATTAAGAAGAATATTGAGAAATTACGTCCCCTTCAGGCGAAGCATAAATATTTGAAGGTTTTAATTAACGAGTTTACAGTAGAAAGAGAGACACTGCTTACCGAGTGGGAAAATGTCAAAGATCAAGAATTTCAAATTCTGAAAAAAGCATCAAAAAAAGTCAATCGAAAATTGCATAATCGAGTAAAGGTTGAAGTTCTACCAAACAGTAGTCGTGAGCCACTTTATCAACTTCTGCGTAATCATATTAAGGGTCGATTTTCCGAATCAATTGAAAAACTAGAATCTGAAACGTCCCTCTCTCTAAGTCATTTTGTTTCTACTTGCCGCAGTGGGAGCAAAAAACTCTCAGAAGTTTTTGGAATACCAATCAGACAGGCAGAGCTCATCTCAAACCTATCCGAAGAAGTATTGATGAGAATTGAAGAAGTGGAATTTTTACCCACCACAAATCTTTCTCTTAATACTTCTCTCAAACAAGATTTGACCCACTGGAGAAAGCTTGAGGATCTTTCAACTGGGCAGAAAGCGACAGCAGTTTTATTGCTACTTCTTATTGATTCAGATATCCCACTCATTGTTGATCAGCCAGAGGACGATCTTGACAACCGTTTCATTACGGGGGAGATCATACCCAAAGTACGTCAAGAGAAGCAAAAGAGACAGTTTATTTTCTCCACTCATAATGCAAATATTCCAGTTCTTGGTGATGCAGAAATGATCATTGGGCTTTCAGCCGATGTTGAAAACGATAAATTAAGAACACTTATTTTTCCAGAACATGTTGGATCAATTGATTCAGATTCAATTCGTGATTTAGTTGAGGATATTCTGGAGGGTGGACGTGATGCGTTTGAGAACCGTCGTAGAAAATATGGTTTCTGATGATTAAGAAGACTGATCTGCTGGAAATGATAGCTACAGGCGAAAATTCATTGGTGGAATTTAAATCTTCGAAGGTTACCACTGAATCTATTGCTAAAGAAATGTCTGCAATGTTGAATCTTAATGGCGGATATATTCTATTAGGAGTAGAAGATAATGGTGATATTACTGGATTATCTAGAGAATTTCAATCTGTTGAGGAATGGGTCATGAATATTGCAAGACAGAATATTTCCCCTGCGATCATTCCAACCTTTTTTCCTGTCATGTTGAGTAACAAACAGATTGTAGGTGTTATAGAACTTCATTCAGAGAGTCCAGGTAAGCCGTACAAAGCGAAAAGAGCACGAAATTGGGTGAGTTTCATTCGTGTTGGAAGTACTTCAAGAGAGGCTACCCGTGAAGAAGAGGGCCGATTGTATCAAGCGTCTCAATTGGTGAAATACGAAACCAAACCCCTACTTAATACTGGTATTGAAAGTCTCGATTTCCAAAGAGTTGAGAATTATTTTCAAGTGATCATGAAGTTGGATTCGCTCCCACCCAAAGAAAATATTGATGACTGGCAACAGTTGCTGATTAATTCAGACTTGATGGTTGAAGACATTGGTAGTGAGAGATTCAGTGTTACTGTTGCTGGGCTTCTTCTCTTTGGCCTGCGACCCAACCGTAACCTTTCTCAGGCTGGTGTAACCGCCGTAGTATTTCCAGATAAAGAAAAAGAGTACAACACGATTGATGAAGAAATTATTCGCGGTCCATTAACTCCAATGAAAAATACAGATGGTGATATCATTGAGCGCGGAGTAATTGATCGATCAATAGATTTTGTGAATCGAAATTTACCAAGTATTGCATGGATTGATGGAGGAATACGACGAATAGAAAAGGCACTCCCTATTAATGCCGTGCGTGAAGCAATAGTGAATGCAGTGACTCATCGCGATTATATGATGGAAGGTACAGATATTCAAATATCAATGTATTCCGATAGACTTGAGGTGATTTCACCAGGCGGTCTTCCCAATGGTGTAACCATTGAAAAAATAAAAAAAGGGATTATAAGAGTTGCACGAAATGGAATGCTCAAGGATATTCTCAGAGATTATGGCTATGTAGAGCATTTTGGTCTAGGAGTTCGCCTGCGTATCATCCGTCTGATGATGGAGCACAATCAATTGGAGCCTGAATTTATTTCAGATGAAGATCGGTTCTGCGTGTGTTTGAGATTTCGTGAAGATAGAATGCAACGTTAAATACTAGGGTGCTTATACGATGAATAGGGACACCGAATCCGAAGTTAGTGGGACACTGTTTTTTCGAAAATAGTGACGCATTTTAAATTTAAACGTTGGATCATTTTGAGCAGATTCTGAGTCCATTATTTGTCTGCTTTGATCTTTCATATACACATGAAATGAATCGTTTCTTATTTCATAGTTCAACATTCTCTGACCGTAGAACTGACCATCAGAATTTTTGGGCTTTATTTTTGGTACTGTATCAAGTATAAAATTTTTCTAATGAATTTTGAAAATATTTTGTTCAGATTAAGACTGCAGCTTCATTATTAGGCTCATTAATGAAGGGATTATCATGAATGGATAAGCCATGTTCTATTGTATTTTCATCGATATTATTGTAGAGTTCAAGTTGATTACAATTTAGTGTATTTTCCCAATATTTTGGTATCTCTACGATTTTTCAATCACTGTTTATCTCCAGTCAATTAAATGACTTTAATAGCAAAATTTCAATACTTGGAGAGCAGATATCAACGCAAACGTCTGGAGTTTGAAGAAGACGAGAAATGTCTTAGATAAGATAGAAATTCTCTTTTCATAATGAAGAAAGAGAACAGAGCCAATCCACTAACATAGACGGCAATGTAAGAAATTAAGCTCTCAGACTATCTACCTTTACAGGAAGAGTTGAATGCGGAGTTTGATATACTGGGTGTTGATAATGAGACCACTCGGAAAGTAGTGCCTCGGCTCGTAAAGATTTGATGAAATGACTCCAAATATTGCTATAGATCCATATATCCGTTATTATTTTTCGATATAATTCACAAAAATGGTTGATTCAATTGATATCTATCGCTACCGACTTCCACTCACCCACACAATAACTTGGAACAATACAAATAATTCTACTCGCGATGGACTATTGATCTGCCTAACCTGTGATAATCACCAGGGATGGGGTGAAATAAGCCCCTTACCAGGGTTTAGTCTTGAATCACTAAATGATGCCATTGAGCAAGCCATTACGTACTCAAATTTTTATCTTAACGAGCAATTCAGCCCTCTGAATTTGACGATGACAAATGTCTGGCCTTCAGTTCAATTTGGCTTTGAACTTGGAGAATACTATCAAAACATTCTACATCACTCCCCAAAACATTCAGTATTTATAAAGTCCTGTATGCTAATGACACCAGAATTACTTGAAAAAAATTCTAATCAACTAAATGAACCTATCCGTAATGGATACAAAGCCGTCAAAATCAAGGTAGGTGCAAAATTATTAAATCAAGATATAAACCTTGTTCACCAAGTGTGTGAAGCAAATCCTGATATTGAGCTTAGAATTGATGCAAATCGTTCTTGGTCCTTATCAGAATCTCTGGATTTTGTCGGTGAGATGAGGAGTGTGCCGATAAATTTTATTGAGGAACCGCTCAAGGACATTCACGGACTTGGAAAATTTACACAACGTAGTCCTATTCCCCTTGCGTTAGATGAAACTTTACGGGAATCAGAAGCTGAAAAATTCATAGAGTATGCGCAAGTTTATATTCTGAAACCGTCACTGTATGGGGGCATCTCTGATTCCCTCAAGATCATTGATGATGCGCTCTTTACTGGAAAGCGGTGCATCATTAGTTCAAGTTATGAAACTGGCATTGGAATGAATGGACTTCTTGAATTAGCCTGTAACCTACCAGATGAGATTCACGGATTGGATACTTATAGAATATTTAAGGAAGATATTTTCAAGAGTCCTAGCCCACTGATCGGGCCAAATATCGAATTACACAGAAATTCAATTAAGAAAAATGACCTAAATTTTGATGTCATTGAAAAAGTTTGGGAACGATCAAAACTCTAATCTCACTACAACAGATTAGATCTATTGAGATTAATTTCTCAATGAACAGAATGGATGTAGCGAAAATTCAAGAACTCATTCATCTAAAGATTCAGGCGAACTTCAACTTTCCAAGTTGATTCCCTCATAGATTCAAAGCATAATTGATAATTGTGTCTACAATAAAAATAGATCGGCAAATGTTGGAGGATTTTAGGGTTTGAACGCTCTTATTTTTATGGTATTTAGCATCGTTGTGTCTGTTTAATAGGCTTCAAAATTCGTCTCTGAATTTTTTGTTCAAAAATTGTAACGTCCTTTTTTTTGTGTGATATCATCTGTAAAGTAAGGGTTTGTGAGCAGAATGTCCAAAGGAAACTAAAATCTTCACCCATCATTTTACTGTGCGAACTCCAATTAACTTTACCCTCATTGGGCATGGACTCAATTGAGGATATTTTGGTAGATCCTAATCCAGAGATGATATTCCCCGAATCATCCTGGCGTTGCAGTCAATAGGGATTAATTGCGATCTTCGGGATCAGACGTAACGTACCTCCAGAAGGTGATTGGAGAAGACACCGATCAGGGCGTGAGGCCTTCTGAATTAAATTACTGGCGCATCTTCGTTTTCGCGGTGTTGAAGTAAGGATTGGATTGTGACTTTGACCGATTGACTGAACTGGCCAATCAGTACATTGATATCCGAACCATGTTACAAAATGATACCAGTAACTTCAATTATGAGTCTTTTAATCGTGTGGAGACGGTCATCAATAATGTGAGTTTCATCACGGAAAACATTTGGGGGGATCTCAATCGGATGATCGTTGATCACGGGCGGGGTTGTAGAATTTTAGGCGGTTAAACCGCTTAAGTAGAAGTTGTACTTATACAACTCTGTGGCTAATCTACTGTGAGGTCTGTTCATTGCCATCTAAATATTCAATAACCAAATTGACAGGCAATTCTCAAATTCGTGAAAATAACGATTATACGGATCATATGGATTGCAGTAACCGTCTTGATTATAAGTGCCTAATCAAGTATCCAGGCTGATATATTGAATGCATGTCATACAAATCCGAGAGTCGTTCAGATCTAAGACAAAGGTTCAAATTTGATTGGGTCAGAATGACACCTGAAGAGACATTTATTGACTAGCCTTTGAAGTAGACACGACCTGCTCTTGTACATTACGAGGCATGGCTTGATAGTGGCTGAATCGTGCACTGTGAATCCCCCTACCCTGCGTCATTGAGCGAACGCGTGTAGAATACTGATATAATTCAGCCTCTGGAACTTGAACAATAATTTTTTGCATTGCCCCCTCAGATTCCATTCCCTTGATCATCGCACGTCGGCCATTAAGATCTCCCATGACATCACCAGTATACAGATCAGGAACCGTAACCTCTACGTCATGGATTGGCTCCAGAATTACAGGTTTCGCTTTTCTAAATGACTCGCGAAATACCATCCGAGCAGCGGCTCTAAAAGCATTTTCATTGGAGTCAACAGGATGCATACCACCATCAAAAATAACGAAGCGAACATCACCAACAGGGTATCCAGCGACCGGTCCTTTTTGCATTGCCTCCAAAACACCTTTTTGGATCGCACCGAAGAAACGCCGCATATCAATGACTCCTCCGACAATGGCATCAATGAATTCAATGTTGGATCCCCAAGCAGTTGTTGACTGAGCAACATTCCGAACGTTAATATCTGGGCGCTTGCGAAACTCACCATCCAATGGCTCAATTAAAACTGAAATATCCGCAAACTGCCCTGCACCTCCCGTTTGTTTTTTGTGTCGATATGAATCCCTCGCCTCAGTAGTCACTGTTTCTCGGTAAGCAACTCGAGGCTGCGTATACTCAACCTCCACATTAACCTTAGATTTAAGTCGGAATTGTGCAACTTTGAGATGCATTGCCCCCTGTCCACCCAGAGTAATCTGGCTCAGATGAGGTTCATGCTGTACCACTAACGATGGATCCTCTGATGTAATTTGATGCAGACCTTGGGCCAACTTATCCTCCTCTCCCTCTGTTTTAGCATGAATGGCTTCGCGGAAACGCGGCTCAGGAAAAGGAATCGGAGCAACAACCACACTGTCACCTTTTCGGCGAAGAGTATGATTTGTCTGAGTCTCACGTAATTTTACCAATACACCTAGGTCGCCTGCCTTCATTGATGATACGGTTTCACGATCTCGCCCGCACAAGACATATAGCTGTCCTAAGCGTTCAATTGCCCCTGATTGAGCATTTTCAAGATCCATACCTGATTCAATGATACCACTACAAACGCGAAAAAAGGAATAATCTCCAACATGATGCTCCGCCATCGTACGATAAACAAATATGAGGGGGTTACCGCTTACATCAGATTCTATCGCATCTCCATCCGCTGTCATTATATGGGCACCTTCAATTGGAGAGGGTGTCACGTTATTGATAAAACTCATCAATCGTGCAGTCCCTACATTGCTACTCGCAGCCGTGCAAAAAACAGGAAAAATAGATCTACTTAACATCGCATCTCGAAACCCTGCTCGCATTTCATCTTCAGTTAATTGTTCAGTTTCCAGATATTTTTCCATTAATTCCTCATCACTCACCGCAATGTCTTCAACTAAAGAATTATGGAGCTCTTCCGCACGTTCTATATATTGTTCTGGAATGTCAGACAAAGTTGGTGGATCTTGGGATGCTGGCTTGAATGTGATTTGCTTCATCACAAGAACATCAATCAATACATTAGGATCATCCGTTGGAAACTGGACAATCGTGACCCCAGATCCAAACCGTTCCTGCATTTGAACCATGAGTGAATCTACATCCGCTTGGGGACGATCAATCTGGTTGATCACAAACATCACTGACTTCTCATTGTCAGCCGAGGCTTTCCATGCTAACTCAGTGCCAACTTCAATCCCCTCTTGTGCATTCATCACAAATACAGAAGTATCTGCAACACGTATGGCTGCCACCACTTCACCCGTAAAATCTGGATACCCCGGCGTATCAATAATATTGATTTTGTGTTCATTCCATTCCACATGCATGAGAGAAGAGAATATAGACATCTGTCTCTCTTTTTCACTGGGTTGATAATCACTGACAGTTGATCCCTCCTCAATAGAACCTAAACGACGAGTTTTTTTACCTACATACAAAATAGATTCTGCCAGAGATGTTTTACCACTGCCTTGATGTCCTACTAACACAATATTTCGGATATGCTCTGGATGGTATACTTTCATTTATTTTTTGGGTAGAATTGAGAAATCAGATTTAGCAAAGAAATATAATGATAGATTGAGAATCTATCTACTTTTTGGCCAATTTTTTTGTACTCATAGAACAGATTGGCATGAAATCGTTTAACAGGAATAACATCAATATCATGAGTTGGTTCAAAAGAACAAAAAAAGGCATCCTTACCAGCAGGAGTGGGCACCATGAAATGCCTGCAGGTCAATGGATCAAATGTCCTTCTTGTGGTGCAATCTGTCATTTACGAGAATTAGATTCAAATATGCAGATTTGCCCCAAGTGTAACTATCATTTTCGATTAAGTTCGTCCAAATATTTTTCATTATTATTTGATGACGGATCCTACGAGTTTCAAGATCAGAACGTTATTTCTGGAGATCCTCTACAATTTTCAGATAGAAAGAAATATTCCGATAGACTCAACTTAGCCCGCAAAAATACTGGACTTTCCGATGCTGTACAATCAGCCATTGGAAAAATGGACAACCATACCGTCTCCATTGCATCAATGGATTTTTCCTTCATCGGTGGATCTATGGGATCGGTTGTGGGAGAAGTCATTAGCCGAACAATTCAGAGGGGTAATGAAAAAGAAATACCCGTGATCATTGTTGCCCAAAGTGGTGGAGCTCGGATGATGGAAGGAGCACTCAGCTTAATGCAGATGGCAAAAACGAGTGCACATTTAGCACTCCTCCACGAGAAAGGAATTCCTTATATCTCAGTATTAACCAACCCAACAACTGGAGGTGTCACAGCCTCCTTTGCAATGCTTGGAGATATTAATATCGCTGAACCCGGCGCTATGATTGGATTCGCCGGCCCCCGAGTGATTCGCGAAACAATTGGACAAGATTTACCAAAAGGATTTCAAAGTTCCGAGTTTTTGAAAGAGCATGGTTTCGTGGACATGGTCATTGATCGTAGACAGCTTAGAAGTAGGATCATTCATGTATTGAACCTACTTCAAGAACCTCAATAACTCTTGCAATTGATCTGCATTCAATTGTCTAACTGACACTCAACAGTACTGCTTGCTTGTCCTCGCCGAATATTCCTCTTTAATAAATTTTTCAATCATTAAATGACATTTATTCAATCTCACTACGATTATGAAGGCTTAAGTGACTTTGCAGCGTACGTCGTATCTAATCAAATTAAATATAAACCAACTTCACTAATTGGATTTGCAACTGGAAGCACACCAGTTGGACTCTATAAACGACTTGTCAAGCGATATGACGAGGGAGATATTAGCTTTGATCAATTGACCACGGTAAATTTAGATGAATACATAGGGCTTCCTGATGGCCACGAACAATCATATTCTGCCTTCATGCAACATCATCTGTTTGACCATGTAAATATTCGGCCAGAATCAATCCATTTCCCGAGTGCAGACTCTGAGCCTTCAAACTTTGACCTAATGATTCAACAGAAAGGGGGAATTGATCTACAAATACTAGGACTTGGCACTAATGGACATATTGGCTTTAACGAACCTGGATCCTCATTTGACTCGCTAACAAGAGTGGTAGATCTAGCATCTTCAACCATCCAAGACAACGCCCGATTCTTTGATCATATTGACGATGTTCCTACTCAGGCCGTTACCATGGGGATCAAAACGATTATGAATGCTCGGAAGATACTGCTTCTCGCAAGTGGGGCTTCAAAAGCTGATGCTGTCTTTTCGTGCTTGTCGGGACCTGAAACAGAAGACGTTCCAGGCAGTTGCTTACAGTCTCATCCAGAACTTACCGTTCTTCTTGATGACGAAGCAAATAAATACTATGTTGATTCAATGATTTGACATATTTCTTAAAAAACATTCATCCACTGATCTGGTGAATGTTCGTGGGTAATTGTTGAAGTTCACAATTGACCAAGGAAATTATAATGGATCAATTGGATTTAGTAACGCATTGCGCTATATGCTTCAAAGCGAAAGTGCAACTTGGTTTGACCCATTGGATCTTTCCGCTTCCAATTGGGGAAAGAATTAGTATTGCCTGTTCTATGAATGACTAAGTAGTTACCTTAGAACTTAATTGAAAGCAGCATTTAGAGGATCACTTGAATATCCTCACTATGCCTCTTGATCTGCTGCGCAACGATCACTGGGATTGTTCAATCATTTTCGCTACAGCTTAGTAATAACATGATTGTATTTGATGCTTTTGTCTCATTGAATATTATTTCTCACTTCCTCATGATCAACCCTAATGATCTCAAATGATTAGATTTAAATTTGATCAACGTAAACCCGAAGACGGGGACTCAATCATCACCTTTTCTCAGTGGGTCCCTACCCCATTGAATGAAACCTTTTTATTCTTTTCAAATGCCCAAAATTTGGAACGAATCACTCCTCCATTTTTAAAATTTCGTATTCTAACGCCAAGCCCCATTGAAATGCGGGTCGGCGCTTTGATTGATTATCAGTTGAAATTAAGAGGATTTCCAATCAAGTGGCGTACTGAAATCACTGAGTGGGAGCCTCAGAAAGGATTTACAGATATTCAAATTCGTGGACCTTATCAAAAATGGGTCCATCGCCATCAATTTGCCGCTGACAATGGAGGCACCTTGGTCACCGACACAATCCATTATTTAGTACCAGGAGGATCACTTGTCAACCGCCTTTTTGTCAAGCCAGATCTTGATAAGGTATTTGGCTACAGGCGAGAGATCATTGCACAACTGTTAGGTCCTCCTCAACCTGACAGCCCTGAATAATTCAGGCTACCATTTGAACGGAATTAAAAATGAATCTCCAACCATAAAAAAGAAATTCCGAAACCCAGTATACTCCATAATTATGGAGTATAGATATATCTTGATTTTTCTTATGGCTTGGTTGATCCTATATCTTCACGGCTCTTAATCTTTACCAGTCTTTGGGTTATCTCAACTGGTTGCAGTAACCGGCAATCAACGAACCTTAACAAACCTCCCCGTGTGTGCTTTTGCTTTGGGGCTATCTACATTCAATCTGTATAAATACGTTCCAGGGGGCAGCAACTGGATATGTAGTTCTATCTCCCTCGCCCATCCAGTAGACAGCCTCACGGGGGAAAGTACATGTACAGTCCTACCCATCATATCTATTATCTCCACATCCACATCGGCGGAGTAAGGTAGATCAAAACGTAGGGTTACAGCCTCTCTAAAAGGATTCGGGTAACTGCTGCGTATTATGAACGTAGTGGGACACCGAATATGAACGTAGTGGGACACTGAAT
>JAPOTS010000079.1 GCA_026709065.1 Bacteroidota bacterium | reverse complement strand
ATGAGCTATATGCCTGCGCCAGAAAATGAGTTTAACCTAATTTTGAAACAACCCCAACGCCAAGATGATTCAGTGCATTTAAGTCACATTTCAACTCATATACTTACTCGATTCTATATACATGAGCAGAGCTAATGGAGGGCAAGATAAATCCAAGAAGGGAATATCCACTATAATTGATAAAAACTTTAATAAGTGGATAATAGGAAGATTTAACGTAGTCTAGACGTTAGAAACCCTTATTGAAAACGCAGGATAGGATGAACCTATATCAAACCATGGCCTAATCGGATAAGGCCAGGAATATTAATGCCACAAATGCAAGAATTTTCTTCTAATTGCTGTGTGATGCAAATCTCAGCTATATCTTCTTCATTAGCTTCTAATGTCCCAACCGTATGGACGGGGAACCCCATTAGTTCCGTATGGGAAGGGAATCGTAATCCGTTTGGGAGGATCAGGTAATTCATCAATATAGTCAAGATCTTCAAGAATGGGCTTTGCCTTCTTGAGTAGTTTATCGTATTCTTGACTCCGCCCTTCCTCGTATTGTGTTTGTTTGGAATTTGAATTCATAAAATTCTCTTAATGCTAAGTTGTGAATGGATATAACTCTTATGTCCCAACTTACCGAAGTAATCTATGGCGAGTTGGTAATAATTACAAATCAAGGGGTTGAGTTTAGGGTTTTGACCAAAATCCTCAACCTTTAGTCTCAAATCACTTCCTGAAAGTGTTTTCATGGAAATACCTCGCCCATGAGAATGCCATTTTGATGCATCACCTAAAATATCCGCAATTTCACCAGCACGGTTTTTCTTATCATCTTCAGTGATTTCCTTATTAAGGGTTTTAGATTTTTTCCAATCCTTAAACTTATACTTAGGTAACCACTCAGTGATCAACGTCTTGCCATGCTTAACAGCCTGCTCAAATTGAAATAATTGTCCTGGGTCAAAGTTCTTGATTAGGTAAGACATTTCAGCTCGACATTCTGTTGGATCATCTGCACTATTGATCTTTTCACAAAGTTCATGAAATTTAGCCAAAACACCGTAACCAGATTGAGCACTTCCATCTTGACCTAAGTACTGGGGATCAATGGGACCAAGTACAGAATAGTAATCCATATAAATCTCGTCACCGGACAGGGCAAGGACAGTACCCGCAGAGAACGCAAAATTGGGAATAATGAAAGAGACACTTTCATAGAGATTTCTCATTATAGCAACTATCCGCTCAACCGTTTTCATATAACCTCCAGCAGTCTGAAGATCCACTATCATGTGCTTTTGTGCACTTGTGTTGGAGGGTTTTTAATTCAATTCTTAATAGATCATCCAATGGTGCAATGATAGCTGAATTGATTAAAATACAATGACCATTCATCTCGTCAGATAGAGACTGATTCAGTTTACTTAACTGATGACTGAGTATAAATTTAGTATTGAGCAGATCAATCTTTAATTGATATAAATACAATCAACGGATTGGTTTGAATCACTCAAAGATCAAGAAACGAACAACAAACTATTGAAATGACTGTTGCTCAATCGCATCCAGCAGTCTCCTGATTCGTCCTTTTTCCTTCGATTTTTCAAGATAGTTCCTGTAAGTGATTTCTGCATCTTTGATGAGTTGCTGATAGGTAATCACTGTAGTATTTCTAGATTGGAGTGTATTCTCAGATCGTAGCTTAAGCTCTGGAGTTCTCCAGTCCGTTAACTCTGATCCCACCAAACAAATAGTCTCAACAATATCGGTATCCCCAGCTTTTCTCGCTTCATCTACGACAGCGTCCAAGTATTTTTCTACCTGAGTAAGTAGTGTTAAGGTGTCCGTTTTTACACTAGCCCTTTTTAATTCAATTATGATATGCTTACCTGAAGATTTTTTATAGAGAATGTCAATTCGTCCTTTCTTAACCTTACTTGATTGTTTCTCAGAAATTTTGTTGAACGCTAACTTGATTGTTCTTTCCATGTGGGGCGTTTCTGTTGCCATATCCCAAGATGGATCAAGTAACCACAAATGCGAACAAATATGTTTCTGAATGATTTTTTCAAGGGCATTATCTTCAACTTGCCCGATCAATTTCTGAATTACATCCAAGCGACCTTGAGTGATCTGATAGTACCAAGAGGCTTCAATATCATCTAGCTCAGAAAAAAGACGTACTGCAACATCCAGGTGATGTATGTCAAGATTGTCCAATTCGTTTAATTTTTCCTTGTGATGAAGATGTTCAAACGCCAAAATACCATACTGATACATTGTCTTCCTGTGCTCTTCTTCGGTGACAATTACGTTGATTCTCGCAAAAAGCTTCTTTGCCGACGCTCGTGCATCACCTTTCAATTCTTGGAACCATTTTTTTATTTCAGGAATTTCTTCGGCTTTATGAACTCCTTCCTCTCTTTTGTATTCAGTGCGACGTTTCTCCAAAAACTTCAGTTCTGTTTCTACAAATTTACGTAGAGCAATAAAGCGGTGATCATCTCGAATAAAATCCTGCCTACTAGAAGTCGCAATATCTTCTTCACTCGTCAAATCCAAGAAATCTGCTTCCAGTTCGCCAATCAAGAATTTACTGTATAATCCCCCCAGTCTGAAGGTTTCCAGAATGTCTTCGGAAGCTATTTTCCCGCGAGTGAAAATAGCAAGTTTGTTGAGATTGTCGTCACCATCCTGCAACACGCCAGACTCACTGACTAGACCGATCCATCCTCTAAGATTATAATCTTGGACATCATCGATAGATATAATTGTATGATCACGATTATCGAGACGACCTTCCCGATCCAAATGATCAAAATATGACCGCTCATAGTCACCGTAGATTGTAGCATATTCAAGCTTAGCAAAGTAATCTCGATCGGTAATGCTCACGGCTTCGTCGTTTACAAATACCCTGAACTTATCTGACCACACATTAAATCTCCTAGAAATACGTTTTCGTAAATTCCTTGTAATTGATGTCTGAACACGTTTTTTGAGTTTAGATAAAACGATAATTGTTCCTGTCACTGAATCAATTTGATATTCCTTAGGAATGTTGTTTATCGGACGAGGGTAATGTGGATTAAAATTTTCTATATCCTGTTTAATTTTCTCCTGATCTAGTTCTAAACCTATCGTCTCACCATTTTTTCTAGTATAGATCTGTATGTTTTCGGAAATAGAGAAAACGGAAAGCTTCCCGATTCCTTTCCGCCCCATTACTTTACGATTCTTATTGGGGGTGAAGTCGTTTCCCTGTTTTTTTCTTCTCTGATAACCTACGGTCAAAAATTTCTCATTAAGATCATCTGCATTCATACCGCAACCATCATCCATGACGACGATTTTGGTGTTTTCACCATCTAAATAAACTGTCAAACGTACTTCGCATGCATCGGCATCCCATGCGTTAGCAATGAGCTCAGATAACACCGATGGAACGTTGCTATACAAATTAATGCCTAGATGATTCAGTGCATTTAAATCACATTTCAATTCATATATCTTCATCAATACTCTCTAAATGTGTGAGGATACATCTACCAATGGCTTCTCCCAATAATGGAGGCACAGCATTTCCGATGTGACGGCCTAATTTAGAAATAGAAAGTGGCTCATCACTACGAGAGAACTGATAGCCTTCTGGAAAAGATTGCAGGATGGCTCCTTCACGGATGCTTAAGCCTCTATCCTGCTCTGGATGCCCAAAACGACCCGTACCATAACCAAAAAACTGGGTTGTAAGCGTTGGAGAAGGACTATCCCAGCTCATTCGACCATAAACGCAAGTGTAAGTTTTCCCAGTACTTTTTTTATGGCACTTTAGCAATAGTTCTTCTGGCCAATCTCTCCAAGTTCCCCCTTGCCTTGAAGCCTGAATCCGTTTAAGGTTAACGGGGGAGAGCTTACTGCAAAAATGAATTGGATCTACTGTGCTTGCCTGACCATTGACAAGATGGTTTAAATGCCCGATAGAGTCTCTTACCGTAATCGGCTGACTGCGGTTTTGTTCGGGCAAAGAGATATGTCCCAATGTCGAAGCCAGTAAAACCAATCGCCTCCGTCTCTGGGGAACACCAAGATATTCACATTGAACGATCCCATCACTCACATGATAACCCAACGCTCTTAACGATTCTTTGAATTTGAGGTAAATGTCTTTTGTTCCAAGAGGAGTCACATTCTCCATTGAAATAATTTCAGGTCTTCCATCGGAAATGAATCTCAAATACTCGCTAATTAGATTCCACCGAGAGTCATTTTTGCGGAATTCTTTTGCCTTAGTGGTGTGATTAGAAAACGGTTGGCAAGGAGCACATCCTACAAGAACTCGATAACGCGCTCCATCAAAATAAGAGGAAATGTCAGAGTAGCTACTTTTCCTAACATCAGCGTGAACAAAATCTGCTTTGCAATTTTCCTCATACGCGTAACGACATGATGGATCATTATCTAATCCTGCGACGACTGGAATTCCTGCCATCTTTAAACCGTATGACAGTCCCCCAATGCCACAAAACATATCAACAGCTTTGACTGAGATAGCCGCAGGCATCCGATTTTTTATATGAATCAGTTTGAAATTGTTAGTTCCAGCATAGATTATGATAATCTAAACCTCACCCATGTCTAAAGGGCAAACTCATGAGCCTATTGAAGATCAAAACGATCAAGATTCATGACCTTTGTCCATGCCTCTATGAACCTATCGACAAATTCTCTATCCGCATCATCCGATGCGAACACCTCCGCAATTGCACGTAGCTGTGAGTTAGACCCAAAGATCAAATCCACAGAGGTGCCTATCCATTTGAGATATCCAGATTCTTGGTCTCGGCCTTCGTAGACTCCGTCTTCCGATTGAACCCAGGTCGTGGTAAGATCTAATAGATTGACAAAAAAGTCGGACGTAAGTTGCCCTGGATGATGTGTAAATACCCCCAAGTCAGAGTCATTATAATTGGTACCCAGAACTCGCAATCCGCCTATCAACACCGTCATCTCCACTGCCGTCAGCGTGAGCAAATGCGCTCGATCAATGAGCAGCTCTTCAGCCGTCTTTGAAAGCCCTGATTTGATATAATTTCGAAATCCATCTGCATCTGGTTCCAGAACAGCAAAGGAATTAGCATCGGTAAATTCCTGTGTCGCATCAGTCCGCCCAGGTGTGAATGGAACTTCAACATGATGACCTGCATGCCGGGCAGCCTCTTCAATAGCAACTCCTCCTGCCAGAACAATGAGATCTGCTAGCGAGATCGTCTTGCCGTTCTTCGCAGAGAAATTTGATTGAATCGTTTCTAATCCTTGTAGGGTTTTCTTGAGTTGATCAGGATGATTGACTTCCCATGAGCATTGTGGCATTAACCGAAGCCGAGCCCCGTTAGCACCACCGCGTTTATCGGTTCCTCTATATGTAGATGCCGATGCCCAAGCGGTCGTCACAAGCTCTGAGATGGAAAGTCCAGAAGCAAGTATTTGATGTCTAAGCTCTTGAATATCTTGAGCGTTAACCAATTCATGATTGACTTCAGGGACTGGATCCTGCCAAATAAGCGACTCATCTGGAACTAATGGACCTAGATAGCGACTAATTGGGCCCATATCACGATGGGTAAGCTTGAACCAAGCCCGCGCAAATGCTTCAGCAAATGCGTCTGGATCAGAATAAAATTGTTTTGAAATTTCTTCATAAGACGGGTCAGCACGTAGCGCCAAATCGGTGGTCAGCATGAATGGAGCATGGCTAACAGATGGATCGTGTGCATCAGGGACAGTACCATTGGCGGATGGGTCAACTGGAGTCCATTGCTGTGCTCCGCCCGGGCCCTCAATCTGCTTCCATTCATACCCAAATAGATTCTCAAAGAAATTATTATCCCATTTCGCTGGCTCTGTAGTCCAGGCTCCTTCAAGTCCACTCGTAATTGTATCACTTCCCTTACCCTCGCCAAAACTATTCTTCCAACCCAAGCCTTGCTCTTCAATCGGCGCTCCTTCGGGTTCAGCGGCAACATAGATGCTATCAGGGGCTGCACCATGCGCTTTGCCGAATGTGTGACCACCTGCAATGAGAGCAACCGTCTCTTCATCGTTCATAGCCATTCTAGCGAATGTTTCGCGGATATCAGTAGCGGCAGCTAACGGATCTGGAGTTCCATTCGGCCCTTCAGGGTTCACATAGATCAGCCCCATCTGAACGGCTCCCAGTGGATGTTCAAGATCGCGCTCACCAGTATATCTTTTGTCCCCGAGCCAAGTCGTTTCAGAGCCCCAATAGATATCCACTTCTGGCTCCCAGACATCTTCTCGACCACCAGCAAATCCGTAGGTCTTGAGTCCCATGGATTCAAGCGCACAGTTACCCGTAAGAATCATCAGGTCAGCCCAAGAGAGCTTCCGGCCATATTTTTGTTTGATCGGCCAAAGTAGCCGACGTGCCTTATCCAGATTTGCATTGTCAGGCCAGCTATTGAGGGGAGCAAATCTGAGCGTACCCGAAGCAGCGCCTCCACGCCCATCTCCCACACGATACGTCCCTGCACTATGCCATGCCATTCGAATAAAAAATGGGCCATAATGACCATAATCTGCAGGCCACCAACTTTGTGAATCAGTCATTAAGGCATAGAGATCTTGTCTAACATCTTCCAAATTCAAGGAATTGAATTCTTGTGCATAGTTAAAACTCTCTCCGTACGGATTGATCTGAGGTGGATTCTGTGAAAGAATCTTGAGATTCAACTGATTTGGCCACCAGTCAAAGTTGGAATAGATTTTCGTGGTCAAGTGGGTGGTACCATTTACGGGACAGCTAACATCTTTACTCATTGCTTAAAATTGTTTGTGAAAAATTACGATTGAGTTGGGGACCCCCCCAAGTTAAAAACTACGAGTGATCACATCAAAATGATAGAAACTATCTTTAGGAAATAAACTCCTAAGTACAAAAATAGTGCACTGGATCATTCTATTTGAAAAAGGATCATAATTTTCAGTGTTCGTGGATTTTTCCCTTGCGGACTGATAGGATACGTGAACCCTTCAATTCATACGGATCTTCTAATGCAGACAGTCTTCCGACTGCTACCGTTTCCATTCCTTACCTCCTCCCCCTTTCGGATTGGCCATCAACTTCAACATCATCATAGAACGGAATGCGATTTTCTAATTCAAGACAACTCTCAGATGTAAGCCCGTCTTGGTCCCCCTGAGCACGAAGACCGGAAAGAGTGTCAAACAGATTTCACCATGGCTTTTAACCACGCTCAGCTTCTTTGCCTTTATTGTATCTGCACCACATTCGGAGAAGATTTGGAAAAAATCCAGTGCCAGCATGGTAGCATAAAGGGCAGGCTTTGCATTCTTCTAGTCATCAAGGATGAGTTCGTCAGGTAAGTTATAATTATGTAATTTGACTTCATTAGAACATCCAGTCCGACGTTTTTGGTAGCACGAATGAAGTTGGTGATAGATTCTGCTGTTACAAAAACAAGAGTACGATCAGGTGCAATTCCATAAGGATCGCTTCTAGATTCAATGCCACCATCTTTCTTGAGGGCAACCTCCAGTTTCTTAACTGCTGATCAACCGTTGAGATTGTTATCGCGATCGTAACCCTAAAGACTGGGAAATCCTCTTTGGCACCTTTAAACTTGGGTACTGAACGGGGATTAGGAAGAGGTAAGAGTGGGCGCTCTCTCATCAGCAGAATAGAAGTACTCAAGATCAGGGTATTCAGATCTAGCTCTCAACCGATCCGTAACAAGCGTGCTGAACGAATTTGCTCCTTGAAGCAGAGTATTTCTGCGGTGAAGGTCAAGAAAGAAGTCCTCGGCATCAGAATAACTTTTCGGAGCGACAACTGAACAAAGGCGTTGGGCAGAATAACCAGATTTTTCGGTAAATTCATTGAGACGCTGATCAAAGTATCTAATCATCTGTTCAGTGCTTGGATGGCCCAGTTCAAGTTTGATTTCAAATCGGCGCCAAGTGGCTCGATCGAGTAGTTCAGGGTGATTGGTCGCAGCGACCAAGACACAATAGGATGGGAGATGATCAAGTTGTAACAGTAGGGTTGACACGACTCGTTTTATTTCTCCGGTTTCGTGAAGATCTCCCCGTTTTTTTCCGATAGCATCAAATTCATCAAAGAAAAGGACACAGGGTTCTGTACGCGCATAATCAAAGAGATTTTTGAGTCGTTTTGCTGTTTCACCAAGGTAACTTGTAACGACCGCGTCATAACGAACGATGAATAAAGGTAGTGCAAGTTCAGAGGAGATACATTCAGCAAGAGAAGTCTTTCCATTTCCAGGGGGTCCGAAAAGTAGAAGTCGATGTCTTGGCTCTATACCATTGGCACGTAAGACCTCAGAGCGTAGTTGTTCTTCAATAAATTCTTCACAAGCCTTACGAGTAGATTCTTCCAGAAATAGCGTTGATATGGGCCGATCAATATACTGCCTATGGATAGATTCTAAATCACCGCGGTTCATTGACTGGGTGGAGCGTAACAGTGTACCGTTAGATTTCTTTGATGAGGAAGATAATGCTCGAACAATTCTGTCAGCCAGTAAATCGTGTTTTTTAGAACGCTCATTCGAAGCAATTTCTTCAGCAATGGTATGAACTAATTGTTGATCACCAACAGCACCTGCTTTTACAAGTTTAACGATGAGATCACCGCGTGCCATGAAAATGTATTATGATTGAAGCAAGAAAGTGTATCTGATAATGGCAGTATACAATAGATTAAGGAATTAGATCATCGCTAATCCATAATTCTAATGGTCTTCAAGAAAATGATTTTCAATCTTATGAATTGTTAATCATCACAGCGTAACAAAATCACATGTTGAATTTTGATTAATATTTTTAGACCTGCAGAGGATTAAAACTATACCATACAAATCGTGGTAGAACCACTCTTTGTATTCATCACTTGGACATTGGAAAGTAGATCAATAATCACATACCAATGGATAATCATACTTGGAACTACTATAAGGAATATGCTCTTCGCAATTTAGCGTTTTCTTTTGTAAATTTGAGTAAATCAAATCTTGTTTACTATGAAACCTACTCTCTCCGTTTTTTCTATACTCTTTGCACTGATCGCACTTGCAGGTTGTATAAATATTAGACCACCTGCTGCGGAAAAAAATACACCTGCCGAACCAAAAGAAACGTCAGGAACATATGATAAAGTAATTACTGATGACGCTGTAACCGATGATGGTTTATTCAAGGTGCATCAAATCAAAGAAAAACTGTTTTTCGAAATTCCCGACTCCCTTCTTGACGAAGAAATGCTCTTAGTCACACGCATGGCGGCAACAATGAATAATATGGGATACGGAGGAATGAAAACAAATACACAAGTATTGCGGTGGCAAAAACAATCAGAGAAGATCCTACTTCGTGTAGTGTCCTATGAGAATGTGGCCGATGAAGATCGCCCCATTTACAGAGCCGTTCGAAATTCAAACTTTGAACCAATTCTTCGTGCTTTTGATATTGAGACTCTTAACAATGACTCTACTGCTCATGTCATTGAAGTCACTGACCTGTTTACCTCCGATGTACCCTCGCTTGGATTACCCTCTTTCCGTCGAGAGCAATTCAGCGTGCGTCGGCTAGACTCTGATCGCACCTACATCTCTTCTGCCAAAAGCTATCCTTTAAATGTTGAGGTGCGCCATGTTCTGAGCTACGATGCCTCAGAGCCCCCATCCAATTCTGCCGCTGGAACGATTTCAGTGGAAATGAATCAGTCGATGATTTTGCTACCGCAAGACCCAATGCAACCAAGACTTTGTGATCAACGCGTCGGATTTTTCAGCGTCACAACTATAGATTATGGCCGTGATGCACAAAAAGCCGAAGAAAGATGCTATATCACACGTTGGCGCTTAGAGCCCAAAGACCCAGAAGCTTATGCCCGTGGGGAATTGAGTGAGCCCGTCAAACCGATTGTTTATTACATAGACCCCGCTACACCCATGAAATGGAGGCCCTATCTTAAACAGGGTGTAGATGATTGGAACCGTGCCTTTGAAGTTGCTGGCTTCAAAAATGCTATTATGGCCAAAGATCCCCCCTCCGAAGAAGAGGACCCAGAATTCAGCCCTGAAGATGTCCGCTACTCAGTCATTCGATACTTCTCGTCTGATATTGAGAATGCCTTTGGTCCGCATGTACATGATCCCCGCACCGGTGAAATTCTTGAAAGTGATATCGGGTGGTATCACAATGTCATGAACCTCTTACGTAACTGGTTTTTTGTGCAAACTGCGGCCGTAAACCCTGATGCTCGTTCAGTTAAGTTTAGAGACGAAGTCATGGGTCGTCTGATTCGATTTGTTTCTGCCCACGAAGTTGGTCATACACTTGGACTTCCTCACAACTGGGGATCAAGTGCTGCCTTCCCTGTTGATTCTTTACGTTCACCGGCTTTCACTGATATCCACGGCACATCCCCATCAATCATGGATTATGCCCGTTTTAACTATGTCGCGCAACCTGGTGATGGAGTGACGAATCTGATGCCTGATATCGGGATCTACGATAATTGGTCCGTTCAATGGGGATACTCCGCATTATTAGATGCAGATTCACCTGATGATGAGCGCGAAACCCTTAATCAGTGGGTTCTTGAGCGTGCTGGAGATCCGCTCTACTTCTATGGCCGTCAAGGGCCCCGTGTTGATCCCCGATCTCAAAATGAGGACTTGGGAGATGATGCAGTCAAAGCAAGTGATTATGGAATAGAAAACTTAAAAGTGATTCTCAGCGAGTTGATCAATTGGACTGCCGAAGATGCCAAAGATTATGGAGAGCTCTCAGAACTCTACGGACAAGTTGCAATTCAATGGAATCGATATATCGGTCATGTAGCCGCAAACATCGGCGGTCATTATGAAAATTTCAAAACTTATGATCAAGACGGCGTAGTATACAGCCCTGTCCCCGTTGATATCCAACGTAATTCTATGGACTGGCTATCAAGGCAAGCGTTTGCCTCCCCACACTGGATCTTGAACAACGATATATTGCGCCGGATTGAGGGAGTTGGCGCAATGGATCGGATTCGTCGCTATCAGGTAGGTGCTGTGAACACACTTCTCAATCCAATACGTATTGGTCGACTCATGGAAGCAGAGGCATTAGCCAATGGATCGGAGGTCTACACATTTACTGAACTTCTTGTCGATTTACGTGATGGTATTTGGACGGAATTGCCGCGGGCACAAGCCATTGGCCCATTTCGTCGCAATCTGCAGAGAGGATATATAGAGCGTTTAGAATATCTCATGACCGAAGAGGCTCCAACAGTGTCGTCCTTTTTTATCAATTTTGGTCTGGCCCCCGTAGATGTGAGCCAATCCGACATTCGTGCTTATGTGCGAGGTGAGTTGAATTCTTTAAAAACTGCAACCAACCGTGCGGCTCGACTGACAAACGATAATATGACCAGATTGCATTTGCAGGATATCAGTATGCGTATTGATGACATTCTGGATATGGATGACTAATGTCTAAAGCAGGGGGTTGCTATTTTGAATGCAACCCCCTGAACCAGCTCTTCACAGGTATGATTTGAAAGTTGACAGCTTTGATGACCAGAAGCGCTACGAAGATATTCAACTGAATTCTGGAGGGGTCCTAACAAACATTGATTGAATTGCTTTCAGATGAAACATCCATCCATTTTTACGTAAACCCTGTTTTTAACCATCTAACCTTTTTTCTCATGATATTGAAAAAAACCAGTCCTAAGGGACGCTCAGTGCGCGTAATTTTTGAAGTGCCAATTGACGAAGCCCACGAAAGTGTTAGCGTTGTTGGAAGTTTCAATGATTGGGATGCTGCTAAACACCCAATGACCCGAGATGACCGTAAAGGCGTGTGGACCAAGTCGGTCTCATTCAAGCCTGGTTCCAAAATAGAATTTCGCTATTTTTTGGACGGACACAAATGGCACAACGAGCCACAGGCCGACTCATACGCACCTAATCCACATTATTCGGAAAATAGTGTCTTAACACTTTAACCGAATAGGAAAAGGACGACATAAACGGCTGCAAACATTGCAAAAATGTCTGCAATCAGCCCTGCTGGTACGGCGTGACGGGTCTTTCTGATATTGATTGCTCCGAAGTACACCGCAATGACATAAAATGTTGTTTCGGTGGATCCAAACATGGTCGCTGCCATTTTGACGAAGATTGAATCTTCACCAAACTGATTGATCATGTCTAAGATAATTCCTACGGATCCAGAGCCTGTCAATGGACGTACGATCCCCATAGGAATCACCTCTGCCGGAATACCAATCATGCCGACCACAGGGCGAAGTAAATCCGTTAAAAAGTCCATTGCCCCGCTCGCACGAAACATCCCAATTGCAAATAAAATTGCAATAACATACGGAATGATCATGACCGCGACATGAAAACCATCTTTCGCCCCTTCTACAAATACCTCATAAACCCTAACCTTACGGATCATTCCGTAGAGAGGAAAGCCTACCAGAATTGCAGGTAAGACCAAAGCAGATGCATAATCTAAAAAAAGTTGTACGATACTCATGAAGCCACCTCACGATAGCGCTTGAGTCTACTCAATAGTTTTACAGCTGTAATAGCGACAATCAGAGAAAGCGCCGTTGTAATGACGATAGAAAAGAACAATTGGTTAATCTGGAGTCCCATAATTGCAACTAGTGTGACGGGTGGCATAATTTGTACACTGGCGGTATTCATGGCAAGTAACATCACCATAGGATCAGTGGCCGTGTCTTCGGATTCATTCAGTGTCTGAAGTTCCTGCATCGCTTTGATTCCCAGGGGCGTTGCCGCGTTACCCATCCCTAAAAAGTTGGCGGATAGATTCAAAACAATCAATCCTAATGCAGGATGATTATGAGGTACCTTAGGAAATAACGGGCGAATCAGAGGCTGTGTTAATCGGACTAGTGCCTGTAACATACCCGATGCTTCAGCGATCTTTAACAGCCCCATCCACAAGCCTAACCCCCCGATCAGCCCAAGAGCCAACGTTACTGCGGTCTCTGCAAAATCAATCGCTGCTCCTGCGATTGCGTTCATCTTTACCCAGCGTACAGGCCGGAATGTGATGGTGGTCTGCCATTGTTCTGTAGTAGGCGTGCCCTGCAACGTACCTCTACAATCGGACTGTCCAGTCTGATCACAGATCGTTTTTAATGGCTCCATGAGTGGCCTATCTTCCGCGAATCGGAGTTCACGACCTGCTGATGTGAATAAAAGTGCACCAGACCAAGTGTTTCCAGTGATCAAGCTGTCTCCATAATGAGAGGTGAGATCACTCGTCGTTATCTGTACATCTACCTCATGACGATGGTCATCAGGATCAAAATCATCTTCAAAATAAACCGTTACTGGAAGCGGCTTACCATTTCTGTAGGTGTCCTGTAAAAAATCATTACCATCGCTGATTAACGCGAAAACTAGACTCAATACAATTAACCCACCCCAAATGTAATTCAACATAGTTTTTGGTTGTCAAAGTCAACAATGTGAACATAATCAATCATATTAATGAAATATACAATTCAATCGGGCATCTGTAACCATCAATGACAGTTAACCAAACTGTTTCCCAATAGATCACTTCAATAATATTCATCCTCTGCAATAAATGTTGATCGAGTGTCTCAATTGATATGAATCTTAATCAATTTGTTGACTCACGCCTTTCACTACTCCTGATTGAAGATACCCACACAATAGATTTCCTAAATTATTGGGAATATTATACTTGGGTTCAGGGCTTAAAAAAATCCAATTAATGTTCATGTTTGGGAGTAACAGGATGACCAAACAGTTTCGTTGCCATTCCTCAGGGGTCGCGTAAATGGATCCGCTCAGCGATATAATATCTCGGTAATCCTCCTGCGCTGAGGAAGCAGGTTATCCCGCGAAAATTGCGGTTACAGCTGATGGGTTTGATAGATGATGGGAGTCTGATACAGAATAATGAGAATTCATGAATATTCATTAAATGAATCGTTCATAGAGGAAATCTAATACATGTTGATTGAGAGAACTATCTGTATGATTACGCATAATTTTCCCGGGTTTCAGTCTATTCTTTATGGCTATTTAGGTTACGTAGGGGTATTTGACTGCATCTTTACTTACGCATCAGCTTTTGCGTCAGTAGTCTTGTGGGGTGGCTTACGAGGAGCTGGGGTCTTGAGCTTCTGTGTCATCATCTAAAAGATTTAATTGAGAGATATTGCTTACTCCTCCCTGAATGATTTCCAACACATTCTCAATAAAATATTGGATCTACAACTTTTTTAGTGGGTTAACCGTTTTTTTGATAGCCTACTGGATATA
>JAPOTS010000051.1 GCA_026709065.1 Bacteroidota bacterium | reverse complement strand
TCAACTGTGGCTATGATAAAATTGAACAGCCTATACCATGGCTGGGAAATAAAATTCTACGGTTTACATTCAAATAAATGTCATTGCGAAATACGTCATGGAAATGCAGGTTAGGGATCCTCTCCTTCTTGAACATCCGTCAAAAAGAATTGACCTATCCATCGTTTTCCATTGAACTTCTGCGTTCACTTCCAGTCCCTCACCCCGATCATTGTGACATACGAAAACTTGCAGATGTTTTTGATCAGTACTCAGAGATGCCCCTTCGTCCACTTCCCGAAATATGTACCGACGAAATCAGACACGACATTGATCGAGCTGTGATCCAACATATCCCCGGTATTCCATGGAATTACGTGGAACATATCAGAGAAAAGATTGCCTATGAGCCCAGTGTCCATAACAAAAAAGAGCCGGTAGAGTTTTGATTTCCAAAGTCGCTCTATCGTTCCATAGCGTACTCACCACCGCTGAACACAGAGACCGACCATGCGTGATAGAACCACTGCCTTTGTAGAAAATCATTCATGTATCCATGAGTGATTCCTAAAACTTTAGGGAATTACATATCTTCGGCACTCACGTATGTAATTCCCAATATTTTAGGATGATGACCTTAATTCAATTAAAAATGGCTATATGAATAGCAATATAGGTTGACACAGGCGAGCTGTTGGTTCTATCAGACTGAAAAAAAACTATCTTCGTTAATTTGATTTTTCTGTAATGTGATATGTGACCAGAGAATTAACAAATGATTCCTGAATTGCACGAATCGCAGAGTGTCGTCCTAGAAAATGATTACAGAAAATAACAAACGCAAGATGAGTCCCATCATCTCGCGTGATGTAACCAGAAAGAGAACTAACATTACCAAGGGTACCAGTCTTTGCTCGGACCTTTCCGTGTGCGGGAGAATTTCCAATGAACTGATGCTCAAGTGTGCCATCTTGCCCACCAATAGCCAGTGAGGAAATAAATGCTTCTCTGACATGATGGTCTGGATGAGATGCCATAAAATGGAGCAGTCGGATGGTCATTGCTGGAGAGACTAAATTTTTTCTGGAAAGACCAGATCCATCTACAAGTTGAATTCGATCAGTATCAATGCCAGCTTTAGCATACGTTCTCATTGAAGCTGAAACTCCCATAGAAGCGGATCCTATTTCATCGTCTTCATCCAGATCAGGGTGCTCATACCCTAGAGTTTTCAATAAATGCTCTGCATACAGATTGTGGCTGTCTTTATTCACAGTTGCAATCAGTTCAGAAATTGGTAGCGAAGAATGACTTCCAATCAGCCGATCGGTAGAATAGGTATAATCATCTGGCAAATCGTCAATATCAAGAAGTTGGCCATCAACATGAATGTCTCTTGATTTAAGAATATGATTCAGTGCATGTATAAAATAGAGGGTTGGATTATGGACGGTTAACTCTTCAGGGTCAGAGCGTCCTAAGGGAACTTGACTAGAAACTGTGATCTGGTTTGATTCGGGGATTCGAGTATGCCCCTCTACAAGGGATTGCCCCGAAGCAATTGTAAGCGTTTGATTGTCTATCGTCAAATAATCTGGTATCTGGGGTATAATTGTAAGTTCAGCTCTTTGTCCAAGACGAGTGGGACGAGCCTCAATCTCAACAATGGCATCGTGAAATGTAAGGCCATTAATTTGGGGAGCATACCCAAAGGTGAGATCTTCCCAGCTCCAGTCGGAGCCAAGTGGTACGTCATCAAAAACGTTATCATCGCCTATAATGTCACCACGAATTTCATAAATACCTTGGGCGATCAGAGAGTCGGAGATGGCATTGAAGATGCTCATCCATTCTGGGCCAGGTGCACCAGTGGATGGATCTCCAGCACCTTTGATGATGAGATTGCCATCAAGGATTCTTCCAGTCTGTAAACCATCAGCATAGAAGTGAGTGACATACTTATAGTCAGGTCCAAGTTGATCAAGGGCAGCTGAGGTGGTATACAGCTTTGTGACTGAAGCAGGCATGAAGCTGAGATCAGCATTCCTCATATAGAGAGTATCCTCTGATTGTAGATCCGTCACCATCGCTCCCCACCATGCATATGGACGGGCATCAAGGATTGAATCAAGTGCTGTTTGGGCCAGGCTCAACTCATTCCAGAGACAGAGATTTAAAAGTAGAATTGTCAGAATACGCATCTTCGGATCAATTTAGCAGAGGAGGTTCAGATTCTAAATGCGGGGGGTGTTGATTCAAAATAACAAACGCAAAATGTGTTGTTTGGAGGGGAACTGCAGGAACAATTTTAAGAATCAAAAAATTATTTTCAGGCTGAATCCGAATTCCACCAATCGTTCCAACTGGAATATTTGGCGGGAAAATCTCACTGGCTTCGTGAGTAATGACATGTTGTCCGATCTGCACATTTTCCGTTCTTACCACATTGTGAAGCACAAGCGAATCAGGAGTGCTATCCTTTCCAGAAACGATGCCAACCGATTGAAGAGAATCAATCATCACAGGGATATGGAATTGAGAGTGAAGATAGGGCATGACTTCACTGTAGTTTGAGCTCACATGTACCGTTCGGCCAATAATCCCTAAATGATTGATGACGGCCATGTCAACATCAACGCCTTGCTCACGGCCGACATCCAGCGTCAAGAAGTTGGTCGCCCCGAAAGGCTCTCGAGAAATGATGCGGGCAGGGACAGTTTCTAGTTCCTGATTTGCCTGCCACCCTAATGCATGTCGAAGCTCGTTGTTTTCAAGTTCGGCAATACGTAAGCGAGCAAGTTTACTGGTGAGTTGTAGATTAGAGTCACGAAGCTCTTGATTTTCACTCAGGGCTGACAGAATCTCAGATGCCCAGCTTAATCTGTATTCAACAGAGCCAACGATTCGGAGAACCTCTGCGCGAATACCCCACATCATGGGGCGATTCGCATTGAACATGACTAAAACAGATGTAGTCAATAAGCAGAACAGGAGGAGAAATGGCCGTATTCGATAAATAAATTCAAACATCCTTCATGCACTATGAGTCGCCCTAAATCCGTTTGATCATCGCATTGAGGACCAATGCTTTCTATGTCAGAATATCGGAGTATGCTGATACATTTTCAAGAATTTTACCCGTCCCCCTTACAACAGCAGTCAAAGGGTCATCTGCAATATACACGGGAACTGCGACGCGATTACGAATCGTTGTATCAATGCCGTGCATCAGTGCTCCGCCACCAGTAAGCATGATGCCTCGTTCAAGGATATCTGAACCGAGTTCTGGGGGAGTCTGCTCTAAGCAAGCGCTTACAGCAGTTGAAATGTTCCCAACGACCTGTGAGATTGCAACTCGTACTTCTTCAGAATTAAGAGCGAGAACTTTAGGCATACCACTACTGGAGTCCTGTCCCTTGACATGGAGTTCAATTTCTTGATCCATGGCGGCAGCGCTTCCAATTTCCACCTTGAGTCTCTCAGCAGTGCGGTGACCAATGACGAAGTTATGATAGTGTTTGGTATATCCTAGAATGGCTGCATCAATGGCATTTCCAGCAATTCTTACAGATTGATCTACAACGATCCCGTTGAGTGCAATCACGGCGATTTCGCTCGTTCCCCCACCGATATCGACGATCATGTTTCCAGCAGCTTCACTGACATTGAGTCCGATGCCTATGGCTGCAGCCATGGGTTCAGCGATCAGATGAACCTTTCGCGCCCCTGCATGCTGTGCGCTGTCTCGGACGGCACGTTTCTCAACTTCTGTAATTCCGCTGGGGATACAGATGACCATCTGTCGAATAGACTGAATCCAACCCGTTTGGATTTTTTTGATCAAGCCACGGATTAATTGCTCAGCTAACTGAAAATCTGCAATCACACCGTCTTTCAGCGGACGCACAGTTTGAATATTTTTATGCGTCTTCTCATGCATCGTTAATGCACGATTCCCGATTTCAATGACTTTATCGGTTTTTCTATCAATGGCAACGATACTCGCTTCATTAAGGACGATTCCTTCGCCTTTGATGTAAACCAAAGTGTTGGCTGTACCTAAATCTACAGCGACATCAATATTTAAACTTCGGAAAAGCATGGCTTTCGTGATCAATGTGAATGCATGGTAGGATTAATGTC
The DNA here is from genome assembly GCA_026709065.1 of Bacteroidota bacterium. Classification (GTDB taxonomy): domain Bacteria; phylum Bacteroidota; class Rhodothermia; order Rhodothermales; family Bin80; genus Bin80. The sequence continues at coordinate 10,348 of JAPOTS010000051.1, read as the reverse complement.
GAAAATGTCTTTTACGAGTAAACACCATTGCGATTGCTCGTTCATCAGCAGCCGAGATGACCTCGGTGTCACGGATTGAGCCACCGGGTTGGATCGCAGCAACTGCACCGCTGTCAGCCGCAGCAATTAAGCCGTCTGGAAATGGGAAGAATGCATCAGATGCCACGACACATCCGTCAAAATTCAGTCCAGATTTCTTTCCTTTAGAGACTGCAATTTCGGAGGCATCAACTCGACTCATTTGGCCGGCTCCAATTCCAAGTGTCTGTTGATTTTTTGCATAGACGATTGCGTTACTTTTAACATGTTTTGCTACGCGCCAGGCAAAAGATAGATCCTTTAACTCAGATTTTGTAGGATGGCGGGCTGTCACAACAGTCATAGGATCGTCATCAGCAGCTGTATCGGTGGTCTGATAAAGAAGTCCACCGAGGACATTACGAATCTTATATTGAGTAAGCGTATCGAGTTTGAATTGAATCAGTCTGCGATTTTTTTTCAATTTAAGAAATTCCAATGCATCGGACTCAAAAGATGGTGCAATGATCAACTCCATAAATATATTATCTATAGCATTAGCTAGGGCAAGGGTGCATGCTTGGTTCATTACTGTAATTCCACCAAATGGAGATTGTGTATCTGTTTCAAAGGCTTGATGCCACGCTGTAAGGAGAGATTCTGCGGAGGATACCCCACAGGGGTTGGTATGTTTAAGGATGGCAACCGTCGGATCTGCATCAGAAAATTCGCTAATCAATTCAATCGCTGCATCAAGGTCTATCAGGTTATTGTAAGAAAGATCTTTTCCGTGAAGTTTTGTATAAAAGTCCTGTTGATTGCCATATAGGGCTGCATTTTGATGTGGGTTCTCGCCATATCGCAGAACATCAGTGCGCGGCACATGAAGATGGATTTCCTTAGGCAATGGATCATCAGTATCAGCGTCTAAATAAGTCGCTATGGCATGATCATAGGTGGCCGTTTTTTTGAAGGCAGCTAGTGCCAATTGCCGTCTGAGAGTAAGGGGGAGATGTCCATTTGATTTTTGGAGAACCTCCAAGATCATTTGATAGTCATTTGGGGAGGGGACAACAGTCACAAATGCAAAATTCTTTGCTGCTGCCCGAATCATTGCAGGCCCGCCTATATCAATATTTTCTACTGCAAGGCTGTCATTGACATCCGGATGTTTAACTACGTCTTCAAAGGGGTATAAGTTAACAATGACCAACTCAAAGGGGGCGATTCCGTGCGTAGTCAGATCATCAAGGTCAGACTCAACACCAGGTCTTGCAAGAATTCCTCCATGAATGGCAGGATGAAGTGTCTTCACGCGCCCTCCCAGAATAGATGGAGACTTGGTCACCTCAGCTACATCTGTCACTTCCAATCCTGCCTCACGCAAATGTGAGGCCGTTCCTCCAGAGGACACCAATTCAATGTCAAAACTTTGGAGTTCTTGGGCAAAGGGTATCAGGCATTGTTTATCAAAAACTGATAGCAAAGCGCGACGAGGCTTGATCAGATCTGGAGTGGGAATATTGAGTGGCTCAATGGTCATAAGTTAATCGGGTAATATCGTAATGTGTCCATTATGAAGTTTAACTCTTTCCTGACCAATTAGGTTAAGGGATTTTGGGTAAATTTTATGTTCAATAGCCAAAATTTTTAAGGCTAAAGAATCTGGCGTATCATCTTCAAGTACAGGAATTGATTCTTGAAGCAAAATTGGTCCAGTGTCGTACTCTTCGTCGACGATGTGGACTGTTGCACCACTGACACATTCTTTAGCTTCAATTACTGCATGATGCACATGTTTGCCGTAAAATCCTTTACCACCGAAACGGGGTAAGAGGGATGGATGGATATTCAGAATTAATCCTGAAAATTCAGCAATCAATTGCGAAGGGATTTTTGCAAGGTATCCTGCAAGCGCAATATGGTTAATGTGCTTTTCTTTTAAGAGATGAATGACTTTATCTATATAGAGGGATTGAGTATTAAACGTTGTGGGGTTGATCACATGTGCTTGAATTCCAAGGCGCTCTGCGCGTTTGAGCGCACCTATATCGGAGCGGTTGGACACTAAAAGTTCAATGCTGTAGTGCTCAGCATTCTTAACGAGTGCTTCAAAATTGGATCCTCCTCCAGAGGCAAATACAGCAACACGTAAACCCATAGAGTTCAAATGGTTGAAATGTGGAATGGTTCGTTTGAAATAAAAGTCATTGGGTCAAGGGTTCAAGGATTTCCAGCGTTCCCGCACTGGAATGTGCTGTCAATTTTGCTGTGACACCAATCGGCAAAATACTGCGCGGGAGAAAGTGCCCATAATTCAGATCAGACACAACTGGCCATGAGTAGCCCGCTGTGCACCTGTGTATCGTATCCTTGATGATCATCTGTTGGTGTAGATCATCGTCAGAAGAATGGTCAGTAAATCTACCGACAATAAGGCCACCTAACTGATCAAGGATATTTGCATGTTTCATCTGTGTTAAGAGTGCATCAATGCGATAGGGTGGTTCATTGATATCTTCAATAAATAGGAGTTTTCCATCAAGGCAAGGTAGATATTTGGAGCCGACCATTCTGACTATGGTAGAGAGATTTCCGCCTAAGAGCGTTCCAGTGCAAGTGCCGTCGCGTAGAGTTTTCAACCCCGTGATCGGTTTGGGAACATCTCCTTGGAGTAATTTTCGAATCACATGCTTCATGGTTTGAGAGATTTGATGCCATTCAACGACCAATACCCCAGAAATACCTTTCCATCCCGCATGCGTATAAAGGGACAGTTGAAGGGCAGTGATATCACTGAATCCGATGACAATGCCAGGATTGGATTTCGCTGTATCATAATCAATTTGATCAAGGATTCGTAGACAACCATAGCCTCCACGAATCGCAATTAAATGTTGAGAATCAGTGAAAGCTTCGTTACATTGAGTTGCTCTCTGACTATCGGAACCGCTAAGGTAATCTTGTGCGTTGAGTTTTTCAGGGAACCAATGTAGTTTGTATCCGTCATTGATCAATGAACTTAGTCCTTGTTTCAGATCCTCTGGGTTGCGGGGTGCGCTGGCTGGAGCGATCACACTCAGATGCATATGTGATTTCAATGATGGAGGATTGTGCATCATTTTGGGGGTATCAGTAAATATCGCAATAAATGGTTGATTTAACCAAATATATTAACGATTATGGCAAAAACGATTGTCATCCGTCCGTCTGAATATTGGCCAAACCTTGCATCTGTTGCATTGATGCAACATGCCGATATTGTCGTGCTAGCCGACACATTTCAATATAGTCGGCAGTCCCTACAGAATCGGATGCGGATTCGGAATCCTGATGGATGGCAGTGGGTGACCGTCCCATTGAAGGGAGGACAACATGGCCTTCCTCAATCTCATACCAGAATTCGTCAAGTTCCAGGGTGGAGAAAACGTCACTGGAAAGCGATCTTGTTTAATTATAGTCAATCTGCGTATTTTGACCATTATAGGGATTCAATTGAGGAAGTGTATCATCAAGAGTGGACATATCTTGGAGGGTTAAATATTGCGATTAGTCGCTTGATCCAACAGTGGTTGGGGGCATCATTTATCCTAACGGCCGCAACCGAAGTTGTAGGCATTCCATGCAGCGTCAGTGATATCCTTGACCGCTATCCTAATGCGCAATTATTGGCCCCAGAAAAGATTCCTGAGCAACATTCTACGCATCGATTGTATTTTTCACATCCGAGTTATCATCAGGCATTTGATGGATTTGTTTCTGGGATGACGGTACTTGATTTAATCTTAAATTATGGTCCAGAGAGTGCTACACTATTGCGCAAGAATTCACGTATTCTACCTACACATCAAACATGAAATAATTTAGATGGATTTTTCTTTTATATCAGACGAAATTTTATGGGGCGTTGCGATTGGTCAATTGATCATTGCAGGAGGACTCATTCTGATCGGTTTAATCGCCCAGCTTTTTGTTCGCAGGGGACTCAACCGGGTGATCAACCGCTTGGGGAGGCATAGAGATCAGAATTTAGTCAATGATGTCAATCAATTGCTCACTAAGCCTCTCGGTTTACTCATCAATGTTACACTTTGGAATGTTATCATTGGCTTAATCAATCTGCCACAAGAACCTGTTGACATTCATTTATGGGTCAGTAGGATCGGAATGACGCTCCTTATTGTAGTGATCGGGTATTGTGCTTTTCATTTGATAGATGTGTTTGCAGCGATTGGCGCACGTGCAGCGGCAAAAACAGAGACACGCTTAGACGATCAACTCGTCAATCCAATCAGTAATACAGTCAAGCTATTGGTTGCATTGGTGATCATTGCAGCAATTATGGATCAATTTGACTATTCAGCAACAGGTTTGATTGCCAGTTTGAGTATTGGTGGCCTTGCGGTTGCATTTGCAGCTAAAGATACTTTAGCCAACATTTTTGGGTCAATACTGATATTTAGTGAGCGCCCCTTTCAGATCGGTGATATTGTCCGCATTAACGGCATTGAGGGAGCGGTAGAAGAAGTTGGAATTCGTAGTACACAGATCCGTCAGTTTGATCAGACGGTGTCCATCCTTCCCAATCAGACCTTCACTACCTCTGAGATCTGTAATCTTTCTAAGCGTGAGTCTCGGCGCATTCGCTTTGAGGTTACATTGACACATGATGCGACCGTAGCTCAATTGAATCAGTTTCTGACTTCCATCACGAATTCTCTGGCTCAACGAGATGATCTTCATACCGATCAAAATTTAATTCGGTTAACAAAACTGGATACCACAGGGATAGGGGTATTGGTTCAGGGATTTACAATTTCGACAGATTTTGCAGAATTCATGCAGTCGCAGGAAGAGGTACTCATGTTGGTTCGTCGATTAGCAGAGGAGCAGTCACTTCCCATCATGCCTGCGAAAGAGGTTCGCCTTACAGGTCAGAATGAAGAGCATCGTTAAGCTTAGAATCATGCAATATTCTATCACGGTTGTTATCTTTTAGGCAAATTTCTAATAGTGCGATGCCCAGAGATCAGTATTGGACGACCAATCTTCGTTATTTAGGACTCTTATTAGCCATTTGGTTTTTGGTATCATTTGGGGCCAGTGTATTGTTTGTAGATGTGTTGGATCAGGCGCGTTTATTCGGGTTTAAGTTGGGATTTTGGTTTGCGCATCAGGGGGCCATCTATGTATTTGTAGGTATCATTTTTGTCTATGTGGCTTTAATGAATCGATTGGATCAAAAATCAACTTCAGAGCGCCCATGAACGTACAGGCGTGGACATTTATATTAGTGGGGCTTTCCTTTGCACTGTATATCGGGGTTGCGATTTTATCTCGGGCGGGTTCTACCAAAGAATTTTATGTTGCTGGGGGGCGGGTACATCCTGTGATCAATGGAATGGCGACTGCGGCCGATTGGATGAGTGCGGCTTCGTTTATTTCGATGGCGGGTTTGATTTCATTTATGGGTCGTGACGGGAGCGTCTATCTATTAGGATGGACGGGAGGCTACGTTCTACTGGCGTTACTTCTTGCGCCGTATCTGCGCAAGTTTGGGAAATTCACCGTGCCTGATTTTGTTGGTGACCGATACTACTCACAGACTGCGCGCTTTGTGGCGGTGATGTGTGCAATTTTTGTGTCCTTCACCTATGTTGCAGGGCAGATGCGGGGAGTTGGAATTGTATTTTCCCGCTTTCTTGAGATTGATATTGTACCAGGGGTATTGATTGGGATGGGGATCGTATTTTTTTATGCAGTGCTTGGTGGAATGCGGGGGATCACCTATACGCAGGTCGCTCAATATTGTGTTCTGATTTTTGCTTACTTAGTCCCTGCGATATTTATTTCGTTGTTAATGACTGGAAATGTCATTCCACAGGTGGGGTTTGGAAGCACACTTGTTGATGGCTCTGGTGAATACCTTCTTGATAAATTGGATGGTTTAAGTCAGGATTTGGGATTTATGGCTTATACAGTTGGACAAAAAACCACTATGGATGTGTTTGCAATTACGGCGGCTTTAATGGTAGGAACCGCAGGGCTTCCTCATGTGATTGTCAGGTTTTATACGGTTCCCAAGATGAGCGATGCTCGGACGAGTGCTGGATGGGCTCTATTATTTATAGCCATCCTTTATACAAGTGCTCCAGCAGTTGCGGCCTTTGCAAGAACAAATCTATTGACGACGATTGCCGACCGACCGTACACTGAGGTTCCGGCGTGGTTCAAAAACTGGGAGCAGACGGGATTGATTGAGTTTGAAGATAAAAATGGTGATGGAATGATACAATATGTGGGTCCAGCATCCGATATTGAGAATGAGCTAACCATTGATCAGGATATCATGGTGTTGGCGAATCCAGAAATCGCCAGCTTACCTGGATGGGTGATTGGGCTTGTGGCAGCTGGAGGGCTTGCTGCTGCGTTGTCAACGGCTGCTGGGCTATTGCTTGTTATTTCTACCGCAGTGGCCCGTGACCTTCTCAAGAAGGGCTTTATGCCAAATATATCCGAGAAGCGAGAGTTGTTGACCGCTCGCATCACAGCGGGAGTAGCAGTGGTCATTGCGGGGTATTTTGGGATTGATCCACCTGGATTTGTCGCTCAGGTGGTTGCCTTCGCATTCGGATTGGCAGCCGCCTCATTTTTCCCTGTGATTATTCTGGGGATTTTCACCAAGTGGATGAATAAGTACGGTGCGATCAGTGGGATGATTAGTGGGATCGTATTTACAGCGGGTTACATTATTTTCTTCAAATTTATTAGTCCTGAACTTAACAGTTCGGAGAACTGGTTATGGGGGATTTCTCCTGAGGGTATTGGTACGATTGGGATGGTGCTAAACTTTGTTGTTGCTGTGACGGTTTCAAGATTTACCCCGCCCCCTCCTGACTCTATACGTGCCCTTGTAGATCGCATTCGCACACCAGGTGATGCATAACAGTTTTACATGTTCTTATTCACCTATCAGCACACTGGTGACATCTTTGGGCTCGTCAGAGGATCTAGGATTTTATGCTACTGTGACTACTGCTAATTCTCAAATAGACTCCCGATAAATTAAGAGATTATAGCATACACTGAACACTAAATTGAGAATTGTTGTATATTAAGTGTATACATGTTTTTAGGTAGAAGATTTTATTCGGGTTTTATAGCTACATCCTCATCTTGGAGCCATATGAGAACTCGCACTAGTAGCAGATATTCAGGTGAAATTCTACATTGGGTTGAGCAGTATGTAGATATATTTATAGATGAGTGTTTGGAAGCCGATGTGGATGCGTGTAAATCAATGATCTATAACCTAAGACTGAGAGGCGGCAAATCCTGATAATGATAGCACATGCAATGTGGAAAATGGGGGTAGGGGTACCTAACATTAGTGGCGTTGCAAAATTTTCATTGAATGTTCAAAGTAAGAATGATTTATCTATCCAAATGCTGGTATACTGTGCATATGAGTGGATCATTGATTGCCGAAAAGAAAATTTGTTTTATGATTCTATGAGGTTGGAAGTATGGTCTCAGTTATTGCATCTCTGTATTATCAATAAAACAAAAGGTAGAAACAGAATTAAAAAATATAGATTATGATTTCAATTAGGATAGATTTAATTACTGAGGGCTAAATCCATTCCATCTGCTGAAAATTAGATGAAATAGTTTAGTATCATTATGAGTTACTATCTGCAGAAGAAATGGTAGACTTAACGTACAAATCTGGCACTCTGTGGAGTGACACTGTTCTTAGTGAAGATTTTACTCTCTATGAAAAAGGACTATATGCCCAAGTAACACACTACTATCAAGGAGGTGTCTTTGGACATCAAGCCACCAGATTATTAACCGTCAAAGAAAGAGTAAAACGAAGAGTTTGATATGCCCCGGTAGATATGGAAACGTTGCGTCAGAAATTCTTTCGTTCGTTTGAGTTATTAAAAACGCGTAGAAAGTCAAAGAATTAGGAGAAAAGGCGTATTACTATACTTAGCTACTTGGGTGTGCAAACTCCATATTTTTGCGCAGATTTACGTATACTTCAGTACCATTAAATGTATTTGATGTCAGAAACCAAACAACAGATTCAAGGAGATATAGAGAAGGGGGAGGGGCTGTCGCGGATTAGTGCGGTTGCGAATTATTTCATCGTGCTCTCAAAAAAGGATAAACGCCCCCTGAGTAATTTAGCGATGCAAAAGATGGTATATTTTGCGTACGGTTGGGTGCTGGTAATGAAAGAAGAAAGGTTATTTTATGATCGTATTGAAGCTTGGCAATATGGTCCTGTCATCCCTTCATTATATCATCAATTAAAACACTATGGACGAGATCGGATAACCAAAGAAATTGTAGATTACGACTATCGAAATGACAAGTTTCGTAAATGGATTTTAACAAAAGGTACATCAGTTGAAGAGATTGTGCGGAAGGTTTGGAATAAATACAGCACGCTTTCCACAGGTGAAATGGTAGATCTGACACACAATCCTGGTACTCCATGGCATAGAACTATCACGAAGAAGGGGTTTAATTCTGAAATAGATGATGAATTAATCAGAGATCATTTTGAGTCAATCAATAATAGTTTATGAACTGATATTGCAAAAAAATGAGTACAGATCAAATCAGTGGTTTTGACACTTTAGGAGATGTTTCACCTTCCGATGGATCAGGTCCCGCATCTGATCTCGCCGATAAGAACAAGGATATTGAAGATTCTCAAGATGTGCGCAGGCATGATCAAGTCAATCACTGGGCAGATGCGATATTCAACGTTCTGAAAAAAACCTTCATCATTTGTGTCCTTTTCGCGATATTGATTGACACCATATTTACAGATAGCAGTAAGTTAATTGAAACAATTACGCATTTATTCAAACTATCACTGGAAAGTGGAAAAATCGGGATTACAGCTTCAGCAATCGCTATTTTTGTGTTAGCCCGGAATCTGCCAGTATTCGTTAATCAGTTAAGGAAATGGACTAGGGATTCTTGATATTTCTCTCCCATTTACCCGTGTTACTATTCAATATCATTCCCAAAGATTTAGTAATTAAATCATGAGAGTCAGCCCAAAACTATTTTCAATGTTCGCGGTGTTCTTCCTGATTGCTTGCATTGAACTGACATAAAGCAAGAACTTGGATTATATACTGGATGCTTAATGATTCGTGCAAGAATATTATAGTGAGCAAATTACAACAGTCATGGATGTATGCCGAGGGTTTTCAACACACCGTTTGAGGTTGCAGTCTCCCGTAGTCCGTGAATCGGTTGAGCATACGAAATCTACTTCAGCTTTACCAAAGGAGACCTAGTGAACGAATCATTGCATTTCAGAAGTAAGTTGAACTTTATCTCATTTTTCGTATCATGTTTCCTTAATCAAAATGAACTTTGATTCAAAGAAAATGACCATTTCAATTACACAACAAGTAGATGAAATGCCAAAGGATTTGCCGCAGTCAGATTTTGGTTTTGATATAGAATATAAACAGGAAAAGGGTTCTGCTAAGCGCGTCTTTGGAGCGACGTACAGATTTATTGAGGCCTGCGAAGAGTGTAGTCAGGCGCTTGTAGGATCTATTGGAATATCGATAGACCCTGTCATTGTATTGGAAGATGTTGAAGCAGGATCAATCAAAACTAGATTTAAAATATTTTATAAGACTGAGGGCGAAGAAGTCATAAAAAGCGGAGATTTTTGGAGAATTGTTTGTACCTATATTATTGAAGGGTATAAGATAATTTTTAACAAGACAAATCAGATTGACCAAGAGCCTCAATTACGAGATATTCAATCAGATCTTTATCAATTATCCAAAGAAGTTGAGATTGAAAATATTGGCATTCTTAATCCAGTCTCCGATCAAGATATTATAGGGATTGTTGAAAAATTTGAGTCTATAAAAGATTTTCTAATCACGGGAGATAAAGCAGAATTTTTGTTGTCAGAAGAGATTAGTGTACAGATCATTCAAGAAATTAGGGTTAATATTGAAAAATTGCAGAAAGAGGCAACTCGTGAGACATTATCTCATAGTGATACTTCCATGATTCTCATTGTTAAAAAACCAGATTATCTTGGAGATAGTCAATGGGTGTTTCGACACGGAAGGAAGGCTATTCTGGCAAAGATTGAAGATAAAAACTGGTTAAAGGATTTTCAAGAACGTAGGAAGCATGTTCGACCGGGGGATGCTCTGAAATGCAAAGTCAGAATTGAAAATTCATATGGGTACAATAATGAGATGCTTTACAGTAAATATTTTGGGACTTCCATTTTTTAAGTGGGTTGAAGCAAGGAAAAGGAGTTAGACGA
>JAPOTS010000029.1 GCA_026709065.1 Bacteroidota bacterium | reverse complement strand
ATGATAGACACAAAAAGCAATCGTCTTTTTGTGCACATCCATCCCAACTGAGATCGAAGATGCTGAATTGAACGTTTTGATGTAGTTTTGCATAGGACTGTTCTTGTATGGTTGATTGATAAATGAGCGCTAAAGTAACGCAAACCAGGCAGAACCGTCCTGCTATAAGATCTAAATTAGGATCTCGCTGGCTATTCAATGTGGAAATAGATAGGAGGCTACATCCAGTAGATGTTTATGGATCAAGTCTACAATGCATTATTTATCCACTGTCCAATGGGCAGAGAAAATGACGGAAAAATCAAAGAGATCAAAACTATTGGGAGAGGATACAGAAGATTGAAAACTTCCGGTTGCTATTCTCTTCTTCTGCGGAGGTTTGTACCTGTACCCACAAATATCGTGATAGAACCAAAATTAAATGTGCTGTCGCACACTTCAAAGAAGTTGATCAAGTAAAATATCAAGTCATCTCAAAAGTTGAGCAACTCACATTAATGACTAATGACAGTTGATTCGCAATTACCCTAAAGTAAACTAATCATGTTAAGCGATAGCCCTCTGTGCCAATAACAAATGACACACATGTGGGGTGAATTTCGTTTTTTCTTGTTTCATTGAGACAACTGAATTTATAAAATAATCTTTTATTATCATGAAAAATATTGATTCTTCAAACCCTAAAGATGAAGGGAATAGCAACGCGGAAGTTTTCTAATCTTCTAAAGTCTCTTCCAATAGTTTTACTCTCTAGAATTGTTCCATTCATGCGTATGGTCGTTCAGTGGTAGATCTTCAAACATTATCGGTCGTAATGTGTTTCGACGTGCGATCTGAGTTGACGGATCTTCCAATTATGAATATATTATTCTGAGTTCGTTGCTTACCTTAACCACACGCACTGCAACAACATATCCGCCCATTAGTTAATGTGGAAATGCAATCTCTATTAATTGCATCATAGTCGGGAACAAATGGTCATTACATAAATATACTACATTCTAATTCCACTCACCATGATTGGTTGACCCATGGAACTTCAAATTGTTAAAATTGAAAATTTCGGAAAAAAAATTACTTTAAGTGATCAATCAGTCTGGGAGGTTTACTATCCTGACTTGCCAAAATTGTTGGAATGGTCACCAGCTCATACGGTTATTGTCAGGGATCGAGACGATATGGAACCACGGACGGTTTTCACCCAAACTATATTTCCGTATACTACTATCATGGAAAATATTGATTCTGACAATATGATAGGTGTTAAGCCATATACTCGGTCTTAAATTTTGCTGATCATTCTCAACTCTGAAAATGATCCAAGAAAAAAAGTTAGAATCGGCTACTTCACTTTGGGCTGAGTTGGCTATTCTGCAACAGAATACCCAGTATGACAAGCAAGTAATTTATCGTGGACAGGGTAATGCCCAATGGGATCTAATCCCTGCACTTTTACGCTCTCAATCAATTGGAATGTTCAAACATTTAATCGCTGATAAATTGCTTTCTCAGGATTTAGTTTGGGCAGAATTTTCAATGTTGCGAGATTTCATCTACTATTGTGATGAAGCTGGAAGTTTAGTTCCTAATGATTCGGTAGGATTCCGTGAACGAAATTTACTTGATCGTAACTTCCAAAAATATCTACCTTTTCTTAATCATTGGCCCGATGAAGAATTGATTGATGCCATGGCATTAGCACAACTTCATGGAGTCCCAACTCGACTCCTTGACTGGACAACAAATGCCTTCATAGCAGCTTATTTTGCAATGAGTCACGCACTATTAGAGTCCAATTGGGAAAGTGCCCAGGAAATAGCTATCTTTGTGTTTGACACTGGAGCCTTGGAAGATACTTATCATGGCCCAGTCCGAATTCTTAAAGTGAGCGGCTCTGTTTCTAAAAATGTAGTTGCTCAGCATGGAGTTTTTACTGTCCATCCACTTCTTGAACAGGAAGGAGAGCCTGTGGTCATTAAATGTCTTGAAGAATATCTACCAGCTAATCAATCTATTCTCAAGCTTACTTTACCAGTTACGGAGTGTATTAAACTGTATCAACTTTGTGGCCAGTTTGGCTTCAATGCCGCCCGATTGTTTCCCAATGCGGATGGTGCAAGCAGGGCTGTGATTGAAAACCAATCGTATGTCATGGCCAGTATGGCTCACCAAATGACCCAATTAAAAAAGGTCTGAATCACCCATATATTTGTTTGATATGCATTACCCTTACGTGACCGCCTCAACAGCATCAAGTAGCCTGTCCACCCAAATTGCCGTTTCTGAGATTGTGCCCCTGTGTAAGTATTTCTTTCATCTCTTCTTCTGTGGTGGACTGGATCTCTCCCCACACGATTCGTGATCGAGCCAAAATAATTAGTGAAAGATGTTTAATCTGGGATTGATCTTTTGTAATCTCCTGCAGTTCCTCTCCGACCGTCACCCACTTAAATCATGGAGTCCCCTGAAAAGATAAGCATAGTCTGTATTGAGATTGCGGTCATGGCTTCATAAAAATACATCCCTGGTGGTCGCCCGTATTCAAGTAAAAATGATCTGTCGTTGAACTGGAGTATTTCTTGTAATTGTAATACTACTGTAATCCTACGACACACTCAACGCATCACAACCAAAGGCTTTGCAGCCTTAAATGAGGTCGCTGCATATCCATCTACTAAAATTCTATATAGATAAACTCCACCTGGCAAAGTTGATAGATCCAGAGTCGTCATATACCATTCCCCCGACTCCCTGTACTGGTCTTCCCCAGAGAGAACCTCCCTGCCATTGAGGTCAAAGAGTCTGACGGAGACAATACCTGACTGGTCTTCAATAAAATATCTTACTACCGTTTGAGATACGGCTGGATTGGGAAAGGTTTGTGCTAAGATATTGGTGCTACTTGGTTCAATGGCAACTTCCGCAATAGCGATTCGTTGCTGTGCGCCTCTTCCATTCGTAGCAATTAATTCATAGGTTTGCGGTCCTACACTCGGGCTATCAATCGTTGATCCATCCATGGCCCCTTGACTAGTAAATACTTCAATAATCGTTCCATCAGATAGTCGACGCTGAATCCTGATAGCTGTTATGCCATAGTCTGCACTAAATGACCATGAAAGCCTGACCGTCCCAGAATCATCTATTGTTGCTGTGAGTGTGCCTGCACCTAATAATGCACTTCCCCTCAATAAGAGATCTTCAATTTTCATCATGAAATCTGAGATCATAGTGTAATTGTTGTCTCCTGGGCACGAGGTCGCATTAAAATCCCGATGTCCACGCATTTGGTTTGGAGAAAGACTATAGCGCTCTGATAAAAAACTAAATGTGGTGACCAATGAATCAATCGCCGATGGAGTCATCGTATCCTGACATCTTGTACCCTCTGAAGGATGATAACAGCCCATCAGGGATACGCCAATATTTCCCGTATTCGCACCCCCTACATGCGCTCCCTGAACGAGTCGAGGACCCGAAGCAAAAGGATCGGACTCATTCAAAAAAGGACGTCCCTGATATAAGCGTCCCTCCTGATCCATCAGGAACTGGTATCCAATGTCGCTCCAACCACGTCCATTCTGATGAAACTCTTGAATACGAAAAACCTGCTCCAAACCCTCTGCAAGGGTTGTAGCCGAAAACCCTGCAGTGTGATGCAAGGTCATATATCTGTAATCTGGACGGTTAAGAGGAATAGGAGTTCCACGAAAAGGTTGTGCCCCCCACTCAGTACGCCGACGTATTTCTGGGGGAATAATGACAAAATCGTCATGATGCTGCGTTTCGTTAGGCCCATAACCAGTCTTTTCTTCCAGATCATCTAAACGCTGATCAAATGTCCCAGCGATAATCGCCTCAATGGTATGCGTAGAATCAATACTGAATCGTAATTCAAAACGAGAGGCATCAATGACGTGATCTGCACGGTATGCCCCAAGAAATGCCTCATCGGTAACACTTTGAACGATATAGAGTGGCTTCCATTGCCCCCAAACTCCATTATGATGAAAGCGGACATAGCCAGATAATGAATCGCTGGTCGTAAATCCCTGTATCGCAATTCCAGTGAATTGCGATACAAGATCTTGGCTTACCAACTGAACTGTCGTCGTTTTACCAACGAACGTGATCTCTGAGGTTTCAATTACAATCTCTTCATGAATGACATCATGAAGCAGTTGAGCATGAAGTGGTAGAACTAAGCCAGACAGCACTATGAACGGCACCAACCAACAACCCCTCATCTGGCTTAAAATGAAAGATTGAAGGTGAACCAGTGGGTTTGGGTTAGGCGACCAAAATCAGCGTAAGCATAGTCAAATCTCGTTGCAAGATCGCGATTAATGCGAATCATCAAACTTCCACCTGCAGTAATCCCTTGTTCAGTGTCAGGTTCAAAAAGATTCCGATAACCCGCTCTAAATGAAATCAAATCTCGGAAAGTATATTCAGCACCAGCGTTGACATACTCAGCATTATCATTTGGATGGGTGGCATCGGTCATTAATACGATTCTGTGTGTCCCATTATTGATCGCATCCCAAGCAAGACCAACCCTAAATATCAGAGGCATTGAAAATCCATCTGTTCGATATTGGGCATTCACGATTTCTGCAGTCCCTACCGTATTTGGGCTAGGGTCTTCACTAAACAAAATATCACGCCCCTCCATGCGTAATTTTGGACCGATATTTGACATGCTGGCTCCAAGGCGCAGACTACTGAACGGCGTGGTAAAGAGAGTCCCTATATCAAATGCGATGGCCGAAGCCTTGCTGTGCCAGATCTGCTCCTGAATGAGTTTGATATTTGCACCAAGTGAAAACTGACTGCTAAGATTTCGGGCATAAGAGACCTGTAATGCAAAACTGAGAGTGTTGAATTGCTCTCCGGTTCCTTCGGGTTGTGCTTCAGTACGAACAGCCATATCCCCACTATCAACCATAAGCAATGAGAGTCCAATAGATCCAAACCGATCAATGGAGGTGCCAAATGCTGCAAAATTATAGTTGACATCTGCAAGGTATTGGGTATTGCTCAGCTGTAAATGCCGTCCAGTGAGTCGGGCAAACCCTGCAGGATTCCAGTACACTGCACTCATATCATTTGCTTCAGCAACATAAGCTCCACCCAGAGAAATAGCACGGGCACCCACACCTAACTTTAAAAACTGAGCAGCGGTCGTCCCAACGCGAGTAATACTGCCTTCATCTATGGCAGCAGGATCATCCTGTCCTAAGGCAGAACTGTTGATCAGCACTCCAATACATATGATGATACATCCTATGAATTTACTCATGGCACTTACTTGATGACTGCGAATTTTCCGATAAAGGACCCCTCTGGACTGTCTACATGAAAGATGTAGAGTCCATAGGCTAAATTCATGTTATCCACCGTGCGCATATCCCAAAATAATTTCCCATCATCCAAGGCGCTTTCATGATGTAGGGTTTCCACTAATTCGCCTGCGAGGGTATAGATGCGAATCGTACATTGCTTAGGGACATTGGCAAAGTATAATCTGCGCTCTCCGCGCTGAGACCGCGAAATAGGATTGCGGGGCTCAAAGACAGACGTAGCAACATAGGGGTTCGGCACAACATATATATCTTCTAATTCCTGAACCGTTAAACTTGAATCGGTTGTAGCCGCGATCGTTCGGAATTTGAACTGATCACCTTGAGCAAAAGGCTTTCTGGTTGCAAGAAAGAGGACATCGCCATCCCCTGGAGTGGTGGAGTCATCATCAAGCCGCACTTCCCAAGTTGCAGTCAACTCGTTATCAATCTGCTCAAGAAATACGATCCTCTCATTAACATTCCATTGCCCGTTTCTGTTGGCATCTGGAACGAACACCTCTAATTTTCGATTAGCTTGCGTCACATTGACAACTTCAAAGGGAATCGGGAGATTGTTACTGAAGCTCGCTCCGATTGGAGAATCAGAAAAACGAATTTCATAGTCATACGGCTGAATGATTCGTCCAGGGCCGGTACTCGCAATCCGAAACTGGAAGGGTATCTGAGTGGAGTTCGCGACCCAACCAGAGGCTTCTACATCAAATTCTAATTCATCGTCATATACAAATACATGTAGCCCTTCAAAGACGATATTTGCTTCCTCCCCCTCTAAAAATCTACTTTCAAATAGGGGGGCATACTGAAATGATGCCTGAACATCTTCCCCGCTCCCTACTCCAGATCCTCCAAAGACATTAATGGTCCCCAAACGGCCATTGACAGAGAATTCTTTGTCTCGTTCAAGAGAGCGTCCACCGGCCGTCTGAACTTGAACAGAGTTTTCTATAATATTGGTATATCCAACCGTCTGGCTTTTCCCAGGAGCAGCAGGAATCGTCACAATCACTGGTCCCTCATTGATCACAGAATAGGAGACACCCTCTGGCGAATCACTAAACTGAATGCGATAGGGTTGGTTGTCTTGAACGGCCAGTTCATCAACCACATTGATCAGAATTCTTCCAGTGGCATGACCATTTTCATGCGTGATTCCAGAAGGATCAACTGCAGAAGCCGACACATATCCAGCAACTTTGGGGCCAGGAACGACAGCAACGGTATTGACATCAAAGATATACTGATCTGTGGTTGGATCATAGGTAATCGTTTTGCTGGTTTCACTGGGGGGAATGCCTTGTGTCAAGGCATCATCTGGATCTCCTGCATATCCCCGATCATAGGCTGCGACCGTGTAATAATAGGTTTGTCCATTGACCACATTATTGGAATCTACAAACGTATGAAATAGCCCAGTGTCATCTCCAAGGTCATACGAGACCCCTCTGCCAGGGAATGGAATAGGGCTGGGCCCACTTAGTCCATTGATTAAGTCAAATCTAGCATCTACCCCCAAAGCATTTTTTAATGGAGCAAACAAAAAGCTACTCCCATTAATATCGGTGATCGTCTGTTGATCGGAAAATTCATGATCGGTAGAACGATAGATCACATATCCTTCAAAATCTCTTTCACGGGTCAACGGGTCAACGGAAGACTCAGCAACATCATCCCAGTACAGAGTGACACGCTTATCGCCTGCGGCGGCACGCAGAGTGGGTTTTCTGGGAGGTCTGGCGAAGACATACCCTACATCATAGATCTGCTGTGATATATTTGCATTGAGACGAAGATCCTGTCGGTTCTGGCCAACGATCAAAGCAATAGAAAACCGTTTTGTATCTCCAGCCCGAAGCCTAAATGAACCTGATCCATATAGAAACACATAGTCACCAGGGGATGTAGGAACCACATCAAACCGCCCAGGTTGAATAAACCCCCAAACGCGCTCATCATTGCTCACACGATTGCCAGCAAACGGGGGAGACGCAAACGAGGTCAATCCAAACTGATCACTTTCATCAATATCGGTAAACTCAAAATTGGGTTCACCTGGCTTGGTGATATCAAACTGACTCCCAACTGTGGGCACTCCATCTCCTTCTCCAAAATCTCCAGTCCCTGGAATTCCATCTTCCCCGACATCATCAATCTCTGGATCCCAATCTCCGTCATTGTCAATTCCATCTGTCCATGATTCATCAACGTATCCATCCCCATCATTATCAATGCCATCATCATCTACACCGGGGCTTTCAAGAAATTTATATCCAAAATATCCTGGAACTCGTCCAGCAATATCACTGCGTCCATCGTCATCCCATGCGAAGACCATGTTGAGTTTTTCATCATAAAAAGCCCAATCATCTGGCCAGTCATTGGGTCCACCAACATGGGGATCTCCCCACATTCCAAAAATCACTTTCTCTAAGTCTTTCTCACTTTTGTTTGTAATCTTGTAAATCAGAAAAATCACGTCCTCAGCAAGGGGATTCGCCCATTGATATAGACGTACCTCAACCTCAAGTCCTAGCCCACGCTTAGTACTATCACTTGGAAATGGCCAATAACTAAACTCACTGTTATTGTAATCATTCATGAAGTAAAGCGTCTCTTTATCGGCATTAGATGCTCCCTGTCGGAGCGCACCTGGCCATAAGTATTGCTCTAATGATTCATTATACCAGTCATCGGGCCATGAATCAGGTTTTCCATCTAGATCAGAATCACGATCATCATTAGTTGGAATTTTCCTTGATAGTGGATTGACCACCTGAATTCCATCAAAGTTTCCTACGGGTTCTGCGCATGAGATTGGTTGCCACCCCCAAAAGGTAGATCCGTCTGGAGAAACTTCCCCACCATTGGACACTAAGCCCTCAGATACGATTCGCATGACATAGACTTGATTGCCATTTTCATCTAATACGGGTGCGCCGTTATCATCTCGTAGAGGGACACTTTGGGGATCTCGGGGACGGCCGTCCTCTCGGTAAGTATCAACGACTTCTGCGGCTACTAAGGGCCCAAATTCATAGCCATAGCCTAGACCGTTCCAGACAATATCTGTAATGGTATTACCGGGGGCAGAGATGGACCCGAAATTAAAGATCTGCGTCGTGATTCGATTACCATTTAGGATGGCATCTCTACGATTGGTGATCCCTTCATCACAGTCTTGATTCGCTCCTTTACGCATAGGGATTGAGCCAAGATTGGTCAACCATGCATTGACTTCATGCTGATCCCAACCGCGCTCGCGTTGAATTTTGTATTGTTGTGCATGGATTTGGTCTGAGACCAGAAACATGCATAAAACGAAACAGGTAAGGTATTTTAGATTGGGCATTATATGGTGAGTAACAATCTCACAAATCCTTTTGACTGGATCTCGGAGTCCTTAACAAAAACGCTCCTCCCCGTCCATTCACACACCTGCTATATGATGCAGACATCGCCAAGTTAAGGCGTAACACCGCAAATATGCAACAATTGTTTGAACATTGCACATTATTACTCATGTATATTATTCCATGTATATTCATTAAAATGACACCGTCAAGCCAACGCGCACCAACCGTGGCGAAGAGTACCAGTGGGGGCGGGAATCATATTCTTCAAGTGTGCGGATTCCAGGAAGTCCATAATTTGGCTCCCATGTTGCATGTACATTCCGCTGCCCTGATAACGAATAGGTTGCACGGCCAGTGTCATTAAATACGAAGTTTTCGTTAAGCCGATCAAGTAGATTAAAGACCTTCACAAATGCACGTAGATTTAAGTCACTAATGGTAAATTGCCTGAAAAGATGCGCATTCAATGACAGCTTAGACGGCCTGCGACCACTACGGGTTGGAAGATCTACATTTTGATCCAGAATAAATGGAGAGTAAGGATAACCCGTTGCGAACTGTCCATCAAAGGAGAGTCCAAATTTTCTAGATCGAGATAAGGTCACCGTCGTTGAGATCACATGACGTTGGTCAAAGGATAAGGGGACGACTTCAAGTTCATTTTCGCGCCCAGACAGGCGATTAAAGAAAAATCTATTTGCATCATCATCGCTTCCTTCGGCTACCTGAAAGGTGTAATCCAATGTGGCTGCTAAGAATCCATTACGAGATTTGCGCTTGGTTAACGAAACCGTCAGTCCAGTCACATTCGCATACGCTTTATTGAGATAGATATTGTAAAGATCCTCTCCTGCAATCGTTGAGTGGCGGACAAGTTGTAAGGCCATATAATCGCGGATGTTTTTGAAATAGCCAGTGACATGGATCGCAAGCATTTCGCCGATCTGTTGTTGAACACCAAACTCATACTGTACAGTTCTTTCTGGTCGTAGGTTGGTATTACCAAAGGTTGGAATGCTCCCCTTGGGGAATTCAAATTCTGGGTTCACATAGAGATTGCGCAGGGAGGGCATTTGTGCAAAGTGTCCATAGGAGAAGTGAATAATTCCGCGTTCGGTGATTGGGAACGAAACTCCAATCCTGGGCAAGAATAGATTCTTAGTTGATGCCTGAGCTAATTCTCCTTGTGGATTAAATAAATCAGGAATAAACGTTCCCTTTGGATCAAACCGCTCAAAACGTAGGCCTGCATTAATGATAAAGTTTTCAAACTCTAATTTGTCTTGGGCATAGGCACTTAGCTCGAGCACTTTTTGATTTTCATACCGATCATGTGAGGGATTCTCTACTGATTCTACAGTGGGTTCTAAATACCGATTGCCATCATAGAGAACCGTAAAATTCTGACGGCTAAGATCATGCTGTTGCACATCAACTCCTACTTTCACTTCGTGGGTGATTCCAAATTGGCGTGTAAAGTCAATTTTACCTCGGAGCGACTCTGAATCCTCATAAATATGGAATTTTTGATTTCCACCAAACAGATAGTTATTGCCAGGGAATCCTGTTACATTACCACCTCCCGTTCCACCGACATCTTTTACATATCTAGGGTCTAATGGATCTTCATAGAGAAAATTCTCATAGGCTGCGGTCGCGTAGGAGAGTTTTACGGTATAAAATGACAGTGAGGATAGTGTGTGCGTAAAATGAAGACTATGATTTTGATTGTTGCTTCGGTTACTGGCTACACCATCGGGGTTATATCGGTAGGCGAAGCTGAATCCTTGCCTCTCGGAATTATCCACTAAATAGGAATACTCCAACTGCGTATTGTCGGTAAGTTTAGCGGACAGTTTTGACAGAACATTAAATCGCTGGTTTGGATTCATTCCGACACGCTCATCTGGCAATTCAAGTCCAAGTCCACCAACCTCAGATCCGTCAGGAAGCGTCACTGTACTGTCGGCATAATCCCACCAAGGGATGCCTTGTATTTCGTAGTACCAAGGATTCGCATTAAAATTCGCTGAATCACTTGGAAGGTGGTGACGAATTCCATACAGATATCCATCGTTGTTATCATATCTGCCAGACACCAGAAAACGTAGCCGTCCACCAATGGGAATGGGGCCACTCAGCGAGCCTTCAAATGTGGTAGAGTTGAGATCAAGTCCTTGTGGGAGCAGAAAGAGATCGCCATTATTGGTGAGATAGTCCCCAGCATATGCGGTCACAGAACCTTCAATTTTATCTCCCCCTTCTTTGGTCACCAGATTCACGACTGCGGACATGGCTTTCCCATATTCGGCATTAAAAGCCCCGGAAATCACAGTCAGTTCTTCAATAGCATCAATCGCGACTTGTGTATTGATGCCATTGGTAGAGAACGGGTTACTGACAGCGAGTCCATCCACGAGATAAGAAATTTCGTTTTGACGACCGCCTCGAACATGGAGTTCTCCAAAGGCACCAGTGGTTACACCAGCAGTGGTTGCAATGACACCAAAGATACTTTCGACGGGCAATGCTTCAATCTCTTCGGCAATGAGTGATTTTTTGGAAGCTGTGAGATCTTTCTTAACCAGTGGTCGTTCGGCTTGAACGACCATTTCTTCGCCTTCAATGACCGCCTCATTAAGTTCAATATCAATGCGGGTCGTTTGACCGCTGGTCACTTGGATATCTGTAACACGTTGACCTTGATACCCGACATAAGAAAAGACTAGGGTATATGACCCTGGTCGCAGGTTGAGTAGAACGTAATTCCCATCTAAATCAGTGGTTGTGCCGCGCCCAGTGCCCTCAATCAATATCGCAACTCCAATGAGTTCATCACCTGAGCTTGCATCTTCCACATGTCCTGCTAATTTTCCCTGCCCCAATACAGGTAGTGCAGAGATCACAGCCGTTAGGCATGCAAAACACAGAAACCTTTGGATCATGGATAAGAAACTTGGACGTACGATTTTATCCTGATTAGGGATGGATCTGATGGAAGAAATCAAACATCTCTTCCATCAGATCCATTACAGAGTTACTTTACAAGCACCATTCTCTTAGCTTGCCTGAATTGTCCCCACTCTAAGGTATAGATATACTGACCGCTAGCGACTGATGCACCCCCATCATTCTGCCCATTCCATGTGACGGAGTGCGTCCCAGAAATATAAGCTTCGTTATTGATCAGAGTTCTGACTAGTCTTCCAGTCATATCATAAATTCGGACGCTCACTCGCTTGTCCAAGGGAAGCGTAAACGAGAATGTCGTTGAAGGATTAAACGGATTCGGATAGTTTGAATGAAGTTCAAAATCCGTAGGCACAATGACCCGCTCATTTGTGATGCGCGTGGTGAGTCCATCTGCAGAAAGTACACGCAAGACCGCCCGATTGGGATTGGCAGCACTGGTGACAGTGGTACGAGTATACGTAGAATCTGCAGGGTTGAAAACCTCATTGTACTCAAATACACTATCAGGAACAGCCTGAAATGTCATCGCTACTTCATTAAAATTATCTCCATCTACATCGCCAAGATAAGCAAACTGATGTGCAGCTCCACCAGCACCTTCCATATACGTTGTCTTGACTCCTGCACTATCACGATTCACTTTGGTGAATGGGACTTCACTGGGGATGGGAAATTCGACATATCTAACACCGTAATTTCTAGAATCTTCAACACCATTTCCAAATGAATTTTTGTAATCAACAATTGTGACCCATCTTGGAGCCCTTCCTGCCTCCCAGTCCGCACTGGAGTAACCAGGTCCTGTACCAATGAGCTCTGGAATACCATCATTATCAATATCACCAGAAGCTATCCCCCATCCGATTGCATTCTCAACTAATGGGGAAACGATGTTATTGGATTCAGGGGTAGCTTGATTAAAACGAACTTCCAGTGGGTTTTCACCTGTTTCGTAATTCAAGAGTACTACACTACCAGTGTTGTTGACAGGGCAGTATACCTCATCATCTCCGTTGTCATCCATATCAGCAGCTGTGCACCCAAACAGAGCAACCCGGTCGGCAGCAGTTGCACGAGCGTAGGCAAATTCACTATCCGCAGATGGGCTTACATATGTATTAGCTCCGGTTACATCCACAACTGAAAAATTATGATTATTCCACGATGTGAGGACCAACTCGTGCGTCCCATCTCCATCCAAGTCAGCTGGCAGAATTCCATAGGGACTACCTCCTCCGCGATTGATCATATCCACCGAGTCAGATCTACTGGTAAATCTAGCTTCTTGGGAAAAGGTAGTAAATGCTTCCCCTAATCCAGTAGCTGTAACCACATACCAACTATCAAAGATATTATCACCACCGTTATTTGCAAAGAGTAATTCATCTACATCATCACCATCTACATCCGCAATGATCATCCGTTCCGTGCGGAATCTATCTGGAAGTTCACCCTCTCCCCCGAAGTCCCACAAACCTATTGCCAGAGTATTAAAGGTATTGTCCCCATTGGCTTCCAAAGCACCAAGTCTGGGGCCTGGTATTAATGCACGAGCAGGATTATCGTCTGCCAATCCATTACCAACGAACAGATAAACCTCTCCAAACTCATCTCCATCTAAATTACCTGCACCTACGCCACGAGCATTATTGGCAGTCCCCAGTGAATCATCTAAAGTAGGAGAGGAATAAATGAGCTCCCACATATCTACACCAACACTTTCAATGACATGTAAACGCCCTCCACCCGAATAATCGGAAATCACGACCTCCATTTTGCCATCATTATCAAGATCAACTGGACCTGCTATACTTCTGGCTCCCGCATGAAAACCGGGTGCATAGGCTGGCGAACCCGCCAAGAGAGGAGGCACAGCCCCTACAGGATCATCTTGACTTGGATACCACGCGAAGTCAACCTTACCCTTTTCAGGAGCCTGAGTCGTCTGAGAAGATACAGGAAAGACCACTAAGAGTAAAGATGCAAATAATAAAAAAGTAATTTGATGCATTAGAAAAAGTGTTAGTTGAGAAAAAGCCTAAAAAGAGATAAACACTCTTTATCTCCAATAAGTTCAAATATACAACATTGTAACATTTAAAATACAGTAGCTCACAAAAACTTGACGGTTTATTTATTTTATGATCAAAGTGTTCCATTAGTCTGTCTAATCTTTAAAGGAGGAATAAGTCAAGTATAGCTAAAAATCTTTCATGTGATATGTTTTCAAGGACGCTTTGGAGAATGTGAAGAGGCCAGATATCTCAGAGATATTGTCAGAACTATATTCAGTGAGGTTACTTGGAGATTGGGAGTTGTTGTATACTGTCAGTGCAAACAAACAGAAGTATGAACAGAACATTATCCCGATTGATTCGTCCTAATTAACGACCCAACAGAGCGGAAAAAGATATCACAGGATGAAAGGTTCAGTAGCCGGCCTTATCATGGCTGTAACTTTAACTAAACTTTTATTCTATGAAATCAAACTCACATTCTCCCCCTATTCAGTACTTTGTTGGACTTGACGTTCACCGGGACACGATATCAGCTTCGGTATACGATGCAGATCATCGGCGTTTCTGTGAAGAGAAGACGTTTTGTGCACATTCACCTACAGAGCTCTCTCGTTTTGTAGACGCACTCAAATCCAAGTATGGTGTGTTTCGTTGTTGCTACGAAGCGTCATATAGTGGGACTGCGTTCTACGAGGCGATGACTGATCTGGGAGCGGATTGTGCAATCATAGCACCTGGTTCATCTGAACTCGTTTGTAAATCAAGGTTTCACACACACTCCTCCCAATCTGCAAAAATGTGT
>JAPOTS010000019.1 GCA_026709065.1 Bacteroidota bacterium | reverse complement strand
CTACGATTAACGCGACAAGCCCATTTACGGCCACATTTACATTTAGCGAAGATGTAAGTGGATTTGAAACTGGAGATATATCTGTCACAGGTGGCACAAAAGGAGCACTGATTGGATCTGGGCAGACCTACACACTTATGATCACACCCAATGGGTCAACCAATGTTGTCCTTACTGTTGCAGTGAATACCATCACGGATGGGATCAACAGGGGGCCTTCCTCTCCGGTCAGTGTAACTGCCGTGTGGAGTTCGGATGCCCCGTCGGTGACAATTGGTGGAGCACCCGCGAAAATCAATTCAACCGCTACCTTTACGACCACATTTACATTTAGCGAGTCTGTGACAGGATTTGAATCTGAAGATATCACGCTTACTGGTGCCGACAAGGGTGCATTTGCAGGCTCTGGGCAGAGCTATACACTTGTGGTGAACCCAAGTGGATCCGCAGATATCGTGATTACCGTCTTAGCGAATTCCGCGACTGACGGGTTGAACACAGGTCCAACTTCAGCAGTCACTGTATCTGTCGTATGGGATC
Organism: Bacteroidota bacterium; assembly: GCA_026709065.1. Classification (GTDB taxonomy): domain Bacteria; phylum Bacteroidota; class Rhodothermia; order Rhodothermales; family Bin80; genus Bin80. The sequence continues at coordinate 14,108 of JAPOTS010000019.1, read as the reverse complement.
CAACACCCCCGACCCTATCCATCGGAGGTTTACCTGATCAGATTAACTCTTCTGCAACATTGACGGCAACATTCACATTCAGTGAACAGGTGACAGGGTTTGAGGCCAGTAGTGTGACAGTCAGCGGAGGATCAAAAGGAGATCTTACAGGAAGTGGATCAAGTTACGCATTGGCAATCACACCATCTGGCAATACCGATGTTCTCGTATCAGTTGCGGCCAACGTTGCCACGGATGGGGTCAATACTGGGCCTACGACGCAACAATCATTCACTACACAATGGGATTCATCTCCTCCAATTCTCACGATCACTGGTGTACCAGAAACGATTACTACAACTTCCTCATTTACCGCCTCATTCACATTTAGCGAAGATGTGACCGGATTTGAAAATGAGGATATTGAGATCACAGGAGCTTCTTCAGGCGATCTTCAAGGAAATGGAAGCGCTTACACCCTTGAAATTACACCTACCGGAGGCCAGAATGTTGTGATCACAATCTCTGAAAATTCACTTTCTGATGGCTTAAACCCAGGCCCGACCTCGGCTGTCAGTACGATTGCGATTTGGGGTGGATTACCCCCATCAATCTTCATTGATGATGCTACAGCGGTGGAGGGAAAACCAATGACCTTTACAGTTACGCTTGACCAAGAACTGACAGGTGGACTCACAGTGACACCTATCTTTACTGATGGGACTGCCACCAAGGGAGTGGATTATACTGAAAATACAAGCCCCGTCAATTTTAATGGAATCGCTAACGAAAGTCACACATTTGTCGTCGAGACAATTGTGGATGAACTCGTTGAAAATGATGAGACCTTTACCGTTGGACTCGTATTATCTGGAACAGAACAAGAAGTTATCACGTCGGATACAGGGTTAGGCACAATCTCCGATTTAGGCGCGCCCCCTTTTACATCCGTTTTATTTGTTCAGGCAATTCATGATACGGGCATTGATATCTATCTCAACGATTCCATACTGCTCAATGATGTTTCGTATCGGACCGCTCATCTGGTGGACAGTGTACGCGTTGGCATGATCAAATTAGATGTCGTTGATTCAGTATTGACCTCCAATGCAAACCCTTTGTACTCCAATCAGATTGAATTGAAGAAAGATAGTACCTATCAGATATTCCTTATAGGATTAAATGCAAATGAGATTCATTCATTAGTTCTACCTAATGTGGTAGGACAAATTCCTGCAGATCAAGTGCGGATTCGCACAATCCATGGCGCAGGGGATCTAGGGCAAGTGGATATTGATCTTCTCGACAATGACCAATTGACTCGTAAACTCGGAGATGACTTAATGTACCTAAATGTTTCTCCATTATTGACAATTCCACCGAAGCAGTATACCATCAATCTTAAAGAGAACTCTATTAATTCCATCATTGAGACATTCTCTATGGACTGGTCTCAATCATCAAATCGCCTGGGATCCTTAATGGTATCGGGTCAAGGACAGTCTGTCTCAGAGGGGTTAGAGCTGTTCGTTGTTTGGGCTAATGGAGACATTGCTATCCCGATGCTTAGGACCTCTGTAGACGATCAGCCGCTCAATATCCATTCCGATGAGATTGTAAACTATCCAAACCCGTTTGTTGAACGCACGAATTTATCGTTGAAGCTCACCGAAACTGGGGACTTACATGTGGAAGTGGTGGATATTTTGGGACGAAGTGTATTCAGTGATATCTTGAGGGGTACACAAGGAGGTCAAACTAATGTATTGATCATTGAATCTGCAAACTGGGCACCAGGAATATATTTTTATCAAATCACGGAGTCCAGTGGGGAGACCTCAAAAGTTCATATTGGTAAGATGGTTCGAGTTCGTTAATCATCAACATATCCTAGCAACATTGATGTGATGATCTAGACACATGTAATAGAGATTTAGTTAGCCAGTTATTCAAAGGCATACCGTTTTGAGTTTCCAATAAGCAAGTTTTGATAAACTATGATAGTTGATTTATTTGTCAAACAACTGCAATGAACTCCAAGAAAGCTGAAATAACATCTCTGTTGATATCATTTGTTGAGATTGTATCAAAGCGTATCATCATCTATCTCTAAAGGAAGTTAAAGTCCACGTAATATTAAGATAGTTCAGGAAAAAGAGAGAATTTATGTTCGCCTACATGATAGATCCAGTAACGGAGCTTTGATGTTCTGGTTTTCTTATTCGTAGTTGGGTAAAAATTTTGAAGGCAATGGAAATAGACACCCTAACAACTCATCGTGAATCACAGATTTTCTTGCATGTTCTCGTCTCGGTCTCATGAATTACATTGTGAAATCAATGGGGTTATTAGAGACTGTCACAGAAGGTTTTACACCAAGACGATTCAATCTCTGACCTTTCAATGGTAGTTTGTTTGTCAAGTCAATGTCTCGGGAATAAAAAGGATCACTTGACCATTAGATGATAAGGACACTGAGAAGCGATTGTAGAATAATCATTCACCGTTCATGACGATTGAATCCGAATTTTCACTATTGACTGCAAGTCTTACACCACTTGATCAAAATCTTAACCTTGATTGTGATCTTCTCAAAGCCCACATTCAAGGTCTATTGCAATGTGGAGCATCGGGTATCGTTTTATTTGGAACGACGGGAGAAGGCAATAGCCTAAGTGTATCAGAACGAAAACACGGACTTGAAGCCATCCTTGATGGTGGAATTTCTCCAAATAAATTGATCGTTGGAACAGGGTGCTGTGCATTGACCGATACGGTGGATTTGACACAACATGCACTAAATGCAGGCGTTGATCGTGTATTAGTGCTTCCCCCATTTTATTACAAGAATGTTAGCAATGATGGTCTTTTTTCAGTGTTTGACTATTTATTGCAACATCTCGGGCATAGCAAAGTCAAGGTGTACCTCTACCATTTTCCTCAGATGTGCGGTGTGCCAATCTCTATTGACCTTGTTCAAAAACTTATCGTAGCCTATCCTGATAATATCTGTGGCTTCAAAGATTCAAGTGGAGATTGGGGAAGTATTTCGGCAATGATTCAAGGGTTTCCTCAACTCCAAGTCTTTGCAGGAAGTGAGGAATTTCTTTTGGACACTTTAAGGTTAGGTGGTGCTGGTTGCATTAGTGCTACAACAAACGTAACATTGCCTCTGGCAGTTGAATTGCTATCAAATTTTAAGACCTCTGGGGCGAATGATCTACAAAGGCATTTATCTCAACTACGGCATTCAATAGAGCAATGGCCAATGATTGCAGCACTCAAAGTACTGATGCAACACTTGAAAGGTGAAGACCAATGGGAAAATATTCGCCCCCCTCTGAGTGTACTCTCATCCCAAGATGCACAAGCGTGTATCCAATCATATGAAACAGCCGCGCATCAGGCAATGATGAACCTGACTCAATAACGCAAGCATGATTGAACATTCAGCCCCTAAATTCTCAACCCGTCAGGGAGAATCTCTTGCCAAAAGTATTTTTGGATTAAAGGGAGTCATTACTGAGCTACCGAGTCATCTTGATCAGAATTTTCGCATTGATACAGATGCTGGCACATATGTTTTAAAGATTGCCAATAGCGCATCTCATCTAAGTGACGTAGACCTGCAACAGTGTGTTCTAACTCACTTGCAACAAAGTGATCAGTCAGATAAATATCCGATGGTGATTCCTACATTATCTGGAGATTTCACAACTATAATTGAGAGCGACAATAGAGAAGACCACCAGATTTGGATGGTAACATGGATTGAGGGGCGAACCCTTTCAACGATTCGTCCCACCATGAATCCCCTCCTTAGAGATATAGGGCGGAGATTAGGGAAGATGGATCATGTTTTGGAGACGTTTGAGCACGAACATGCACATCGCGACTATCCATGGGATTTGCGAAAAACCAATGATTTGGATAAATACATAGGATCTATTGAGGAGAATGAAAGGCGTGCAATCGTGGAAGAGATTTTGGAGAAATTCCAGAATCAGACCGTGGATTCCTTACGGGCATTACGTCAAAGTGTAATTCATCACGATGCTAATGATTATAACATCCTTGTCCAGGGAGTGGGGTATGAGTCTCACGTTTCAGGGATCATTGATTTTGGAGATACATTGCACACGGCAACGGTCATAGAGTTGGCGATCGCTATCACCTATGTTATGATGCATAAAGCAGATCCAGTTGGAGCTGCAGCGGAAGTGATTGGGGGCTATCATGAAACCTATCCATTGACAGAATCTGAGGTTGCAATTTTATTGGAGTTGGTTCAAGTGCGTCTCTGCGGGAGTGTATTGGTTTCCGCATTCAGAGGAGGGCTTGAACTTGATAATGAATATATTCGCGTATCGGAGCGGGGAGCATGGTCATTACTGATGCAATTAGCAGAGGAGTCGGCTTCATTAGCCGAATATCGATGGAGATCTGCGTGTGGGTTTGAACCGTGTCCAAAGACTCATAACATTGTCAGAATTCTTAATCAAACACCATTTGCGCCAGTCATGTATCCAGATATGCAGTCATCTGCTCCCTTGGTTCTTGATTTGAGTGTAAGTAGTCCCTTGTTTGGTGCTCCTAATAAGCAACCTGATCCTGACAGAGCATCCGATGCATGGTTTAGGCGGATTCGCAGGGCAGGCTCCGAGATTGGAATTGGACGCTATAATGAACCCCGAATTGTATATACTGCGGATCACTACGCCTCTCCCAATAATGATTTTAATGAGAGTCGCACAATTCACTTGGGAATAGATCTTTTCAATGAAGCGGGTACATCCATACATGCCCCAATTGAAGCACAAGTGCATAGCATTCATTTTAGTAGGAACCCGATGGATTTTGGAGGGCTTGTGATCCTTGAACACACTTTGAGAGGCGAAACATTTTATACATTATATGGGCATCTCAGTGAAGCGTCTATATTAAGTCTTGAAGTTGGACAGAAAATTGTCGAAGGCGAAGAATTTGCACATCTTGGATCGCCAGATGACAATGGGGGTTGGATTCCACATTTACATTTTCAAATCATAAGCGATTTATTAGGGCAATCTGGTGGATTCTGGGGCGTTGCCCCCGCAAGTCAACGAGATGTTTGGTTATCAATATGTCCAGATCCAAACCTGTTACTTGGAGTCCAAGATGATCTATTAGATGTCTCTGATTCTCACACCGAAACGATTCGCTCACGTCGAAAGAAGCTGATAGGTGGAAATCTCAGTGTTTCCTACCGAAAACCTCTACATATAGTCCGTGGGTATCGGCAATATCTTTATGATGATATGGGTCGCCGATTCCTAGATGCTGTCAATAATGTGCCCCATGTAGGTCATAGCCATCCCAGAGTCAATGCAGCCGCGATTCGGCAAATGCATCTCTTGAATACCAACACACGGTATTTACACCAGACATTGGTTGATTATGCTGAGCGACTGACAGCAACGATGCCAGATCCGCTCAATGTATGCTATTTTGTTAACTCGGGGAGTGAGGCTAATGATTTAGCACTTCGCTTAGCGTATGCACATACCTGTCGTCAAAATATAATTGTGTTAGAGGGGGCTTATCATGGTCATCTCAGTTCTCTGATTGCAATCAGCCCCTACAAGTTTGACGGCCCTGGCGGCTCAGGTGAACCTTCCTATGTCTTTCAGGCGCCAGTACCTGATGTATATCGAGGACACTTTCGCAAATCCAATGCAACAGAGCTTTATGTGCAGCAACTGAAAGAAAAGATCGAGTCTGCTACAGATGGAATTGCTGCGTTTATATGTGAATCCTTGCTCGGTTGTGGTGGACAGATTGAATTACCAGATGGGTATTTAAGCCAAGTTTATAAGCATGTTCGTGAGGCTGGGGGGGTATGTATTGCGGATGAAGTACAAGTTGGTTTTGGAAGAGTGGGAAGTGATTTTTGGGGATTCCAAATTCAAGAGGTCGTTCCAGACATCGTGGTGTTGGGTAAGCCAATGGGTAATGGTCATCCCCTTGCGGGAGTGGTGACAACTCCAGAGATAGCGCAGTCGTTTGATAATGGTATGGAGTTTTTTAGCACCTTTGGAGGGAATCCAGTGTCATGTATGGTAGGACTCGCCGTATTGGATGTGATTGAGTCAGAAGGTCTGCAGGAAAATGCTCAAATGACTGGTACGACATTAAAGCAGTCGCTTCAAAATCTTAAACATAAGTATCCAATCATCGGCGATGTACGTGGACGAGGATTATTTTTGGGATTAGAACTTGTTAAGTGCTCTGAAACCTTAGAACCAGCAGATAAGGCCGCAGATTATATTGTTAATAGAATGCGTGATTTAGGGGTATTAGTTTCCACCGATGGCCCACTTCACAATGTGATCAAAATCAAGCCTCCTATGGTTTTTGATCAGGGCGATGCTTCTGAGTTGGTTGAAATATTAGATCTTGTTTTGCAAGAGGACGCTGCGTTTATTAATCAATAGAAACAAGTTGCACCTCAAAAATGAGAGTCGATCCAGGTGGGATGGGTCCTGATCCCTGATCTCCATACGCAAGTTCTGGGGGAATGACGAGTTGACGCTCTCCGCCAACTTTCATCCCCACTAAGCCACGATCCCAGCCTTGAATGACTCGGCCAGTCCCTAAACGGAATTGAATCGGTTGGTTTCGTGGGTAAGAAGAATCAAACAGTGTATTATTGGTTAACCAGCCGCTATAATGAACACTCAGCAGGTCTCCATCCAGTGCGGCATCCCCAGTACCGACCTTAAAATCATGGAACTTTAATCCATTACCAAGATCAAAATAATCAGCCTCAGAGACCAATCGTGGAATAAGTTGGTCTTCGGGCTCTTCAATCTCCGTGTCTGATGATGAATCGCAACTAGCAAAGAGCAGGATGAGAATGACAGAAAATGATATGAGTCTCGGTAGCATTTTAAGATGAGTATTTTTAATGAGTGGTATGGTATTCATAGGATAACGAAAGATTGAGTCCAAGTTTCTTTGAAAAAGGATCAATTGGATGAATTCTGTAAAACTTGTCTATTAAACTCCTAAATTAATTGCAAATTTTAAGCAGGTTTAATGACGAAGGGAATGAACTGAATCGTATCATTCTGCTAGCGCAATAGTTCAATCACTCGCCAAATGAAGAAACAATTGACATAAACCGAAAATCTGCTAAATAGTTTTAGATGAGTCTCATTTGATTAGAGAAAAATAATCCTGAATCATAGTTATGTTTGAACCAGACGTATATATCAAACGACGTGAACAACTGATCAAGTCAATGTCTGGGGGACTTGTATTGTTGGTAGGTAATTCAGAGAGCCCGATGAATTACTTAGATAACACATATCCTTTCAGGCAAGACAGCACTTTTCTATACTATACAGGGATTAGTAGGCCAGATCTATTCTTAATAATTGACATAGAAAGTCATCATACAGCACTCGTTGGTCATGAGCTCACAATTGACGATATCATATGGTCGGGTTCACAGCCCGATTTAGTTAATCTTGGAGAATTATGTGGTGCAGATCAAGTCCTGAGTTCTTCAGAATTAACAACTGAGTTGGAAAAAGCGCGATCTCAAAAACGTACGATTCACTATTTATCCCCCTACCGTGCAGAAACAAAAAATCGTTTAGAAAAACTGTTAGGATTATCTGTAGAGCAACATAGTAAGGATAATTCATTTGAGCTTGCGTCTGCAGTAATTACTCAGAGATCTGTTAAAGAGCCCCGTGAAGTAAATGAAATTGAGATGGCTCTGGGAATTACTCAGCTGATGATTCTTGCTGGCATGAAATCAGTGCAGCCAGGAAAATATGAACGAGAGATAGCTGGGCTGGTGGAGGGAATTGCAATTAGCGGTGGTGGTCGGCTAGCATATCCATGTATTTTGACCAAACACGGTGAGGTTCTTCATAATCATCAGTATCACCGTAGACTTGATCAGGGAGACTTAGTCGTCCAGGATAGCGGTGCCTCATCAATCCATGGATATGCGAGTGATATTACACGCACATACCCGGTTAATGGTATATTCTCTTCATGCCAAGCGACGATCTACCTTGCAGTTTTACGCTCTCTGGAAGGGGCATTATCAACGATTAGGCCTGAAAGTTCATTTAAGGAATCTCATTTAGCGGCCGCGCGAATTATAACAGATCATCTCCAACAAATTGGGATCATGCAAGGTGATATAGATGAGTCAGTCGCGGTTGGGGCACATGCATTATTTTTCCCGCACGGCTTAGGGCACATGATGGGGTTAGATGTTCACGACATGGAAAATCTGGGGGAAGACTTCGTAGGTTATAATGATCAGGTGCACAGAAGTCAACAATTTGGGCTTAAGTCTCTTCGATTTGGGCGAGCCCCGTCACAAGGTTATGTGTTAACGGTTGAACCGGGGTGCTATTTTATTACTCCTTTAATTGATCAATGGAAGAATGAAAAACGCCATGAAAGCTTTATCAGATATGATATGCTGTCTCGTTGGGAAAACTTCGGTGGTATTCGAATTGAAGAGAATATATTGGTTACTTCGGATGGATGCAAAATCTTAGGCCCCCCGATTCCTAAAAATATTCCAGATGTAGAGAATGCTTGTCGGGGCTAATTTGTGACAAAAGGGATCTTTTCTGTTCCTATTTGAACGTCTTCTATCATTCCCACACACTTCTTATCAAAGGGCTTTGATACACGGATGTAGTTATCAGTATAGCCCTGCATTCTGTCTGCATTAGATTTATGCTCCCAGAGTACAGAGCGCGTATGTCCACGGAACCGCTCTTGAAATGCAATTTGTTTACGTTTCGAGAGGTGTTGGAGGGATTGGTTGCGCCTAACACGCTCTTTTGATGGAATACTTGGGTAGGAATCAGAATGTTTAACCGCAACGGTATTGGGGCGCTCAGAGTAGGTAAATACATGCAGATAAGTCACAGGCAAGTTAGCTAAAAAGGTATGTGTTTCCGAAAAATGATCATTTGTTTCGGCGGGGAATCCTACAATGACATCTGCACCAATTCCTGCATCGGGCATGCGCGACTGGATATATTCTAACCGTTGCAGGTAGAGTTCTTTGCGATACCGTCTTCGCATAGCCCCTAAGACTGTATTATTACCACTTTGGAGTGGGATATGAAAATGTGGCACCATGACGGGGGTGTCTGCTACAAAGTCGATGATGTCGTTTGTCAGAAGATTAGGTTCAATAGAAGAGATACGATAACGGTTGATGCCATCAATCTTAGAAAGTCGCTTTAGAAGCTCAAGTAATCCAATGTCTTGATTTTCATCAAGACTCCCTTTGCCATAAAGTCCGATATTCACGCCTGTTAGTACAACTTCTTTGATACCGCGTTCAGCAAGAAGTTTGGCATGGTCTACCATGTTGTCGATGGGAGCAGAGCGGCTTTTTCCACGAGCGATTGGAATCGTACAAAATGAGCAAGAGTAGTCACAACCATCCTGCACCTTTAAGAAGGCGCGAGTACGATCATCGGCAAGTAACGCGGGGTCAAATGAGTGTATATTGCCAGTGCAGGAGACACTAACCTGGGTTGAAGATGTGGGAATAAAGTCATCAATTAAGTCAAAAAGATGTGCTTTTTCGGCATTACCTAATACGGCATCAACCCCATTGATCAATGCGACCTCTTCTGGTTGAAGCTGGGCATAGCACCCCGTAACAATGATAAATGCATCAGGATTAAGTCGATGGGTTCTCCGAATGATTTGGCGACATTTTCGATCGGCCTCCGATGTAACTGAGCAGGTATTGATCACTGAAACATCGGAGAACTCTTTTTCTCCAACACATGTGAATCCATGCTCCTCAAACTGATGTCTAAGGTTACTGGTCTCAGCGAAATTAAGCTTACAGCCGAGTGTATGAAATGAAACGCGTCCCATGATTCAAGATAAAACGATTTTTGCTAGTATTTGGATCCTTCAAACTAAATGAAATATAGCGTGCAACTGTTGGGTGGATAAATCAGATGTTGTTAATCGCTAGTCCCAGTATAAACTCAAAGATCATATCCATTGATTTGTATTTTATGATTATTATTGCAGATGACTATGAATAGTATTTTGCTAGTTACAATAGTGCAGGTTAACGCAACAGTCTAACATCAATATCAATGATTGCTCGAGAAGGATGGCCTTTTGTTTGGATAGGATTTTTATTAGGATTGATTTTGTCATTATTTGTTTTGATTATCCCAACAATTCCTACTTGGTTAGATTATATCATTATTTTTGGTGTTTCACTTGGATTAGCCTCTATGGCGGCATATTTTTTCAGGGATCCATTAAGGAATACCCCCTTAGAGTCTTCAGATCTGATTTTAGCGCCTGCAGATGGGAAAATTGTTGAAATTGTTCGTGAGCATGAATCAACATTTATTCATGGAGAGGTTACGAGGATTTCTATTTTCTTGTCCGTCCTTGATGTACATGTGAACCGAGTACCAGTGAATGGAATCGTACGTTTTTTAGAATACAAATCTGGTAAATATAGAGTTGCTTGGCATCCGAAGGCATCAACTGAGAATGAGCAATCTATCATTGGTGTGGAGCACTCATCGGGTGCACGGATATTGTTTAAACAAATTTCTGGTACCTTGGCTAGACGGATCGTCAATCGGCTTGCTGAGGGAGATGATGTCAATGCGGGGCAAAGGTTTGGATTGATAAGATTTGGTTCCCGAATGGATGTCATTTTTTCTGCACATTATCCTGTGCATATAGAGGTTGGAGATCGTGTTACTGCAGGAGAGACTATACTGGGAATCGTTGATTGAGCGAACGCTCTTCTTACCTTTAAAGTGTAACGTGAATTCTTGAATAGCATCATTATGGGCAGGTGCATGGCGAATCTAATAACATGATTCAACACCATTCCTGAGTATCTATTTTAGATTAACCTGCTTGAGAATATATATATACTCAGAGTTGACTAATGACAAAGTGGCTTAGAGAAGTGGGTCAAAAGAGTCTATCTCTATTCATCGTCTATGAGTCATAGTTGATTAATCTGGTGTGGAATGGAAGTCATCATTTCGGGGGGCAATATGTATTTGCTTCCAATCGATTTTGAAATAGTTTAGGCATCTATCCAGAGAGTAAGAGTTCATGCCAGTTGTGACGGTTTTTTTCAATCTTGAATACCTATATTCAATGGAATTGATATGACAAAACCCACTTGCTGAATATCCGAGATTGTAAAATCTTAGATACGTTTCTGAACTTGAAATAGAATAGAATTCAGAGTTGGCGGCACGATGTAAGCGATATCAATATTATCGGGATTAATGCTAAGCTTTGATTCTGAAACTAAATTCGTGGAACTCCATGAAGTGTTCCATATTATCAATGGTAACGCGTCATCAAAGAAGAATCCTGATATTTGGACGAATGAGCGATACTGTGTATTCGGATGGAAGACATTCGTAAAAACGGCTGGATTCTAAATGATTCTATCCAACATATTACTCATGAGGCGGTAAAACGATGTAGGCTTTTCCCTGCCTATTCATTGATCATTGCGACAACGTCACCATAGGAGAACATGCGTTGATAGCTACTGATGCGATGGCGAAGATGATCTTGATATAAAATTCGTGTTCTACTATGGATATGTGATAAGGGAATAGTGCAAGAAGAACACAAATTCTGCGAGTTTTGCAACGGTTGATATGAGAAAATTTAAGAAACTCAAAATTTCTATTCTGCCTCTTGAACTACAACGAGAAATCGTCTCTATTCTTGATACATTTGATGCATGGTCAATGACGTTTCCATCGGACTACCCGCAGAAATCAAGGCCCGACGCAATAAATACGATTACTATAGAGATGAGCTACTCAGTTTCAAAATTGCATCAAGTTGAATTATATTTGAGCTATTCATTATTTTCAGAAATTATTCATGATTAAAAGAGCGGTGGTTAAGAAACACAAAAGAGTTCTATTTGATGTTGGAGATAAAGTCGTGCTTGAAACTAAATCTTTTCGGAATCAAATTGGACTCATCCTGAAGCTTAATCCTAAGAATGCAGTTGTGAAGTTTGATGATACCGTTTGGAATGTACCATACATCATGCTGGAGCATGAATCTGATACAATTAAGCAACAACGGATCCACCGAATATCAAGAATTCAAGAAGTTGAAAATCAAGCCAGAGAACTCATGAATCGTTATGGACTTAATGATTGGGTTCTAGAATTTAACGATGCCAGAAGACAACTTGGTGCCTGCAAATACAGTACAAGGAACATTGTTTTAAGCCGAGTCTTAGTGTTAAATCACTCGCCTGAACAGATTACCGATGTCATTCTACATGAAATCGCTCATGCTATAGCAGGATGGGAAGCAGGACATGGACCAAAATGGAAAGCAATCTGCGAGCAGTTAGGGGCACGCCCTATATCTTATGCCTCTCCCTCTCCCGCAATGAAGAAAGATTTGGAGATTGCCAAGGAAGCAATCAAGGTTGGAGATATAGTGGAGTTTGTGGATAAAAAAGGGCAGTCACATCAAGGAGTTGCCTTACGCACAAATATTAAAACTGTCACAGTTAAAACCCCGATGGCCGTTTGGCGAGTTCCATATCTGATGCTGAAAGTTAAGGAATAAATACTGTTTCAACTACACAAGAATATCAAATCAAACTATAGACGGTGTTTAACCTATCCTGCTAAGAGTCTATGAAAAATCCTTAAATTCCAATGATATCTGAATGACTACCAGCAAATCGTACGATTTCTGTCTCCAATGCGCAATCAAAGAAAGACAAATCAAGCAATTTCCCGTAGCCAATTAACGGAAAGAGAGACGACTCAATCCACAGTAGACCGCGCCCGTGTAGCAGTCCCCTCTTTCTTTACGCTGATGAACCTGTTCTGTGGGTTTGTAGCAATTACTCAGATCCATCAAGGTCAGTATGTTCCCGCCTGCTATCTGATTCTCCTTGCAGGACTATTTGACCTTCTTGATGGAATGGTGGCTCGGTTAACGAATGGCGCAAGCCTGTTTGGTACAGAGTTAGATTCACTATGTGATGTGGTATCATTCGGGGTGGCTCCTGCCTATTTAATTTATTCTCAACTGCTTCAGAGTAGTGGTATGTTCGGATTGATTGTCAGTGCACTACCCGTGATGTGTTCAGCTGTGCGCTTAGCACGATTTAATTTGCAGTATTCGCCCGAGAAGAAACCTGACTTTGAAGGATTACCAACACCAGTAAATGCTTTTTGTATTGTTGCCATCGTTTTGAATATCATCCAAGATACATGGATTATGCGAGCTGGTGGAGTATCAACTGAGTTCTTGATCCCAATTATCGTAGTACTATCTTTGTTGATGATATCAATGATCCGCTTTGATGGAGTACCAAGAATTTCTTTATTATACCTCCGATCAAATCCAGGATTTTCTACTGCATATATCATTGCAGTTATGGTGATGTGCATCTTCCCATATACAGGACTATTATTGGTACTTTTAGTCTATGTTTCTGTCGGACTTATTCGGACTATTTCCGATTCCGTTCGTATGTTAATGGCACTACCAAAATAAGTTAAATTGGTTCTACCATCAAGCAGGTCACGATCTTGCGTTCAGCTCTTTCGTAAACGAAACCGCTGAACTCAAGATAATCGGGTGATTAACCGAAAACGATGTTTTAGAGAAGTAGAATTCGAAACCTCTGGTTATTTGGAAAAATAGTCAGAATATCACAACTCTATTTTCCACTAACATTACAGGTCCTACCACATTTTGTATGGAATTGATTAATTCAGGTTTCACAAAATTCTTTTATTCTGTTTGATACCTATTTAAAAATCTTGATGCATCTGTGGTTAAATTTAGACTCTTGCTGGTCTATTGATGATGTGAAAACCAATGTAGAGCAGGAGTGAGTGGATATTTATATTTCTCATTCGGGGAAGGATCTTGTAAGCCCAGAGACGGGAGAGTCTGGTACCTTGTATGACCATCGCAAGGAGCGTGAGTGGCGGCATCTGGATCTATTTAATTGGAAGTGTTTTATTCATTGTCGGATTCCCCGTGTACAGACACCTAAGGGGCCTAAGACGATCAGCATTCCTTGGGCGGAT
>JAPOTS010000069.1 GCA_026709065.1 Bacteroidota bacterium | reverse complement strand
TTCCGGAAATCTTATATTTATCAGCTCTTTCGTAAACGAAACCGCCGAACTCAAGACCGTTAGAGGGTATTGAATTATGATTCAAGAGAGTCAGCTTCTACTGGCATGAGGCTAAGTCCAGTATTGATATAAAGCTCTGGTGCAGTAGCTTGTAACCGAGCAACTCCATCATCCGTAATTAATGTTTGCCATAGATAGAGGGATCTGAGTGCCGGAAGCTCTTCAAAATGAACCAGTGCTGAATCGGTAATAGACGTTCCGTATAGATTAAGATATTCAAGATAATTCAATTCACTTAAATGAGTCATGCCCGCATCAGTCACCATTGTCTGCTGAAGATGTAATCGTGTTAGGTGGGGTAACGCAGCAATCACTTCCATCAATTCATCTCCGACCTGTGAACGTCCAAGGTCAAGCCAAGCGATATTCGGAGACAGACGACGTAGCGCCTCACTTAACTCATTGCCACCAGTGCATGCCTCCAAATTCACACATCGTACTTGCAAATAGGGTTCATTTTCGCCCAATAATGTAACCGATAAACCAAGACTTACCAATGCAGTGATGTCCATGGAATCTGGAGGTGCGGTGTCTAACGCAAAAATGCCTGTACGAATGTCTCCTAATCCCATGTAGTCAACAATCGTTTGAGTCGATAGAGACCATTCTGCGTCTGGCAATAAATCTTCAAATGATGCACCCGCATCAATCCACCATCTCAATAGCTCCGCTTCAGCAATAGTTAGCTGAGGGCTTTCTGCTGGCGGCATACGATCATTTGAATTTGCTGGAAGCCATATCCGCTTAATCAACTCACTCTCATCACTCAAACCCGATACAACTACAGGTCCGCTATCACCTCCCTCGTTAATGAACTCTGGCTCATCCAGCCGCAATCCGCCTCGCTGAACCGCCGAATTATGACACGCAACACATCTGGATTCAAGGATCGGAGATATTAAAGCCGCATAGACGGAGGTAGATGATGGATCCTCTAATTGAAGTCGGCCAATATCGGCCTTTTTGGGTAACCCAGCGGCTAGGCGAATGGGATCGGGAAGATAGCGGGTCAAGTAATCTGAGCCATGCGTCAAGACCCCACCAAAATGCCCCGTGAATGTCAATGAAACAAGCATGAATCCTACCGTTACGCCGTAAACGCCAGACTCCCATGGCTTACGCCACCTCTCCGAAAGTGCTGGCCATGCTTTATATAGGTAGGCCAGAGAGGCCAGCAAAACAAGCAAAATTCCCATCCGCTTATGCCACATCAACTGTTCGGCTGCATATCCACCACTCTGTGCAAGGTATAACCCAGCTGCCACAGCCATCATTGAACTCCAGACCCCGACATACAACAGAACTTGAATGGCAGAATCATAGCGACCCCTTAACGAAGGTAGGCGAGACAGGAGTTCCAAAAGGGCTGCAACCATCAAAATTCCGATGGGCAAGTGCACCACCAAAGGATGAAAGCGTCCCAGAAATAGTGTAAAATCAGTCGGACGACCACTGCCAGGAACCATCACCAACATGATGACCGTTAATCCTAACCCGACACATAACCAAACCACAGATTGATTCATTAATATTATCCAAGTATTTGATGCACGACATGGCCGTGCACATCCGTTAAGCGAAAATCCCTACCCTGAAACGGGTATGTCAAGCGTGTATGATCAAATCCCAGCAAATGTAGAATCGTCGCCTGCAAATCGTGGACATGTACACGCCCCCCAACGGCCGTATATCCAATTTCATCGGTTTCCCCATGTGTAATCCCTCCCTCAATGCCCCCTCCCGCCATCCACATGGTAAAGACATCACTGTGATGATCGCGTCCAACATATGGATTGTCCGATCCAGAGCGATTTTCTAACATTGGTGTGCGCCCAAACTCTCCACCCCAGATGACTAGTGTTTCTTCTAAAAGCCCTCTCTGATCAAGATCTTTGATGAGCGCGGCAACTCCTTGATCGGTCTCCTTGCACCGCTTCAAAAAGCCGCCATTGAGTGCCTCACTCTCTCCAGCCCCATGGGAATCCCATCCCCAATGAAACAGCTGTACAAATCGAACCCCACGTTCAACGAGTCTACGAGCCAAAAGGCAGTTATTACTAAATGCCGTCTCACCAGGCTCTGTACCATACAACTCATGAATATAGTCGGGCTCATGGCTGATATCCATTGCCTCCGGAACCGATGTCTGCATTCTAAATGCCATCTCGTATTGTGAAATCCGTGTCAGGATTTCGGGATCCCCAACCTCTTCATATTGCTGTTCATTAATCGCATTGATCGCATCTATAGAGCGCCTCCTCAGATGACGTGGGATTCCATCAGGATCTCCAAGAAATAATACTGGATCTCCTTTTGTCCTACACTGGACACCTTGATACACCGTTGGAAGAAAGCCACTACCGTAAACACTTGCCCCAGCATCTGGGGCAACCCCGCCAGACAAGAGGACAACAAAAGCAGGGAGGTTTTCATTCTCACTCCCAAGCCCATAGGTGACCCATGATCCCATACTCGGCCGCCCCAAGCGGGGACTACCAGAATGCACCAATAACTGGGCAGGTGCATGATTAAATTCATCGGTATACATGGCTTTAAGGAATGCAATCTGATCTACAACCTGTGTCAGATGGGGCATATGATTTGAAACCCATGCTCCCGACTCACCATACTGCTGAAAGGTCGCCTGGGGGCCTAGCATCTTCGGAATGCCTCGTATAAATGCAAAGCGTTTTCCTTCTAATAATGATTCGGGGCAATCCTGCCCATCAAGTCGGGATAGTTCGGGTTTGTAGTCAAACAATTCCAATGAAGACGGTCCACCTGCCATGTGCAGGAAGATCACTCGTTTTGCCTTTGGTGCAAAATGAGGCCCCACCGGCGCAGGAGCCGCCCCAAGCGCCGAAAAAGCAATCGCCCCTAACCCAGCTCCTGCAGATTTGAGGAAATGTCGGCGCGTAACCCGATTTAGATACGCATGCTGTGCTTCTTTGAATAGTGACATAGTCTTATCGGATTTCTTATTGTTTCATGACAAATTTATCAAGATTTAAAATCGTACTGGCTGTAATGGTCAAAGCAGCCAACCGCGGAGATCCTCGCTCTCTGGTCAGAAGAGCAACATCCTGATTATTTTGACTGTAATGGGTTAGCGCATCTTGATATAACTCTGCTAAAATATCAATTAACTCCTGATCTGGAGGTGCTCCCATGGCAAATGTGTATCCAGAGATAATCGGTTGATCAGCAGTCAACATGCGTTCAGCTAATGCCTGAGCCGCTTCAACAAATACTGGATCATTCAATGAAACCAAAGCCTGCAGTGGCGTATTGGTACGAATCCTCCGAGAAACACAAACTTCACGGCTCGGACTATCAAAGGTGGCCATAGACGGATATGGGATCGTTCGACGCCAGTAGGTGTAAATCGCGCGCCGATAACGGCCATCCCCTTGACTGGTTTCCCACCGACGGCTATCATAAGGGTTTTTCCATAACCCTTCTGGTTGTGGAGGCATGACACTTGGTCCGTACATCGTAGAACTCAATAAACCACTGACTTGCAACGCTTGATCTCGAATTTGCTCAGCCGTTAACCGGAATCGTGGCCCGCGCGCTAGATATCGATTGCGTGGATCAACATTTAGGATATGATCTGTCACATCAGATGACTGTCGATACGTTGCAGAGCGCACAATTGAGCGTAACAAGGACTTAACCCTCCACTGATGTTCTTCCTGAAAGCCCAGTGCTAAATAATCCAACAGATCGGGATGGGAGCGCTCTAGTCCCTGTGTACCAAAGTCTTCCAATGATTCAACAAGCCCCATGCCAAATAACTGTTCCCAGAACCGATTGACCATTACTCTTGCAGTAAGGGGGTTCTGCCCGTTAACCAGCCACTGCGCCATCCCCAAGCGATTCCGGGGAGAGTCCTCCGACATTGATGGGAGGGCATCAGGAGTATCCGGGCGCAAGATATCTCCTTTCAACAGAAAGCTCCCACGCTCCAAAACATGCGTATCCCTCCGAAATGGCAAATCTCGCATAATCGGGGTATGAATAGGATCCAACGTCGATAGAGCATTCTGTTTGTTTTTTATTTCGTCCCTCATACGCATGATAGTTAGATCATCTGTCACCGTCGAGTACACCTGATCTAACGTCCAGCGCTGACCGTCCCCGCGATTATCTTCGGGGGTAGCCACAATCCGCTTCACTTCATTTTGCTGCATGAGTTGAACCTGCCCAATGATTGCAGGCTGACCCAGTGTCATTTCCCATGCGCGACGCTCCTGGGCAAGTGAATCAGAGCGAATCCGATCAATTACTGCATGTTCCAACCTCTGGATCTCTTGTACAAGGGCATGCCCTTTGGCAGTTGATTCCTCACTAAATAATGGAAGTGTTGGGTATTCGCTATCAAGATCACGGTCGGCTGTACTATTAAAGAATGCAAAAAACTCGTAGTACTCTTCGTGGGTAAATGGATCATAGGGATGTCCATGGCACTGCACACAGGCAAACGAAGTCCCTTGCCAGACCTCCCAAGTTGTATTGACACGGTCTATGACCGCAGCAACGCGAAATTCCTCGTCATCTGTCCCACCTTCGGTGTTTGTCATCGTATTGCGATGAAATGCCGTAGCAATAAGTTGACTTTCGGTTGGGTTATCCAGTAGATCTCCTGCCAACTGCTCAATGGTGAATTGATCAAACGGCATATCATCATTAAAAGCTTTGATCACCCAGTCACGATAACGCCAGATCGTTCGTCCAGTATCCTTCTCGTATCCCTTAGAATCGGCATATCGAGCCAAATCAAGCCACATTGATGCCCAACGCTCACCATACGTAGGTAATGATAAGATGGAGTCCACATAAATATCATATTGACCATGATCATCACAGGCCTTATTGACATCCGTTGGGGTCGGTGGGAGTCCAGTCAAATCTAGTGTTACGCGACGGATCAGGACTGGGCAATCTGCCTGCTGTTGGGGAGATAGCCCTAAAGCGTCTAATCGTGCGAGGACAAAATAGTCCATAGGTTCGCGAATCCATTCTGGATCGCTGACCTTTGGTAACTGAGGGCGCTCGGGGGCAACGTACGCCCAGTGGTCTTCCCATGGAGCCCCCTGCTCTATCCAAGTATGAAGCGTTTTGATGTCCTCTGAGGAGAGGGGTAGATCATCTTTGGGCATTCGATGGGCCGAGTCTGCGTGCGTGACCCGATGCAGTACTTCACTCTCATCCGCCTTAAATGGGACAATCGCTTTCTGACCCGACTCCCCTGCCTGAATAGCCTCATGACGAAACAGCAAACTCAAGCCCCCTTGTCTGCGAATCCCGCCATGACAATCCACACATCGTTCATTAAGAATTGGCCTTACATGATCATTAAAGCTGATGTCTGGCGCTCTGCTACACCCCCACAGGATGCTTGCTACAATCACATATGATCCAATCCGAATCCACATCATATAATCAGTGGTGTCATCACTTCCCCATGCACATCGGTAAGCCGGAACCTCCGACCTTGGTATTTGAAGGTCAGGCGCTCATGATTGATCCCCAGAAGATGTAAAAGCGTCGCTTGTAGGTCGTGAACATGGATGGGATCACGAACAATATTATAGCCTAATTCATCGGTTTCGCCATAGCTCAGGCCGGGTTGAATTCCACCGCCCGCCATCCACAGCGAGAAACATCTAGGATGATGGTCACGCCCATAATCAGTGTCGGTCAATCGACCTTGGCAGTAGTTGGTGCGCCCAAACTCACCTCCCCAAATGACGAGTGTGTCTTCCAACATGCCCCTCTGTTTTAAATCCTGCACCAATGCAGCAGACGGCTGATCGGTTTCTTTTGACTGTACACGAATCCCAGATGGTAAGCCCCCATGATGATCCCATCCCTGATGAAAAAGCTGAATAAATCGCACACCTCTCTCTGCCAAACGTCTCGCTAAAAGACAATTGGCAGCAAATGTGCCTGGTTCTCTGGCATCACTGCCATAGAGATCATAGATATAGTCAGGTTCATCCGAAAGGTCCATGATCTCAGGCACTGATGTTTGCATTCGGTAGGCCATTTCATACTGTGCAATGCGGGATTCAATCTGCTCCCAGTCGGCCCCACCCTGTCGAAGTGCGTGTAATTCCTTCAAGCGATCGAGTTGCATTCGACGCTGTGAGGGACTGACTCCGTCAGGGTTGCCAAGATACAAAACTGGATCTGCACCACTTCGAAACTGAACCCCCTGATGTCGGGATGGCAGAAATCCATTACCCCATAGACGCGCATACAACGGTTGTCCAGACTTATCCTTAGTGATGAGCACACAAAATGCAGGGAGATTCTCATTTTCCGATCCTAGCCCATAACTAAGCCATGACCCAAACGATGGCCGGCCTGCAATTTGTGATCCAGTGAGAAAAAATGTAATAGCAGGATCATGGTTAATTGCTTCGGTATGCATGGATTTGACGAAGCAGAGATCATCAGCAATCTTGGCGGTATAGGGCATCAATTCGCTCACCCATGCACCACTTTCCCCATGTTGTTGAAAAGAAAAATGTGAACGTGCAAGAGGCAGTGAATTCTGAAATCCAGTCATGCCCGTCAACCGCTGCCCTTTGCGGACTGATTCGGGTAACTCCTGTCCGTGCATCTCATTGATCCGGGGCTTATAATCAAAAAGTTCAAACTGAGACGGTCCACCACTCTGAAACAGGTAAATGATGCGTTTTGCGCGCGGAGCAAGGTCGGCACCTGTGGTAATAGATGGATTTACCAGTGAAGACAGCGCAACCCCCCCAAGCCCCATTCCGACCCTCTCTAAAAACTCCCTCCGCGTGGTTACACTACGATAATTATGACACTCGTGCATCAGTATTTTTGGATTGACTCATCAAAAGAAAACAGTGCATTAGCCACCATTGTAAGGGAAGCCCATTGGACAGGATCATGGCTTTTGTCAAGATCAGATTCCCCAACTGATAACAGCTTCATTGCCTCTTGGGGGTTCATGCTATAGAGTTCATATTGCTCTGCGTACAAACGACTGAGGGTTATTGTTTCGGATGTGGACGGGGCACGACCAGTCAACGCTCGGAATCCTATCCTAATCTGGTGTTCAAGTGCGGATTTGCCGAGCATACGTGAAGCTAAATGCCTCGCGGCTTCAACATATTGGGGGTCATTCAACAACACCAGTGCCTGCATCGGTGTTGCTGTGCGTTGACGGCGCAATACACAATGATCACGCGTTGGCATGTCAAAGGTCGTAAGCGATGGAGGCGGAGAGGTTCGTTTAAAGAAAGTGTAGAGGGTGCGACGATAGAGGTCACGACCTGATCCTTGGTCATAAACGATCCCCGACTTCTGCTTCCATAAGCCCGCGGGTTGATAGGGCTTGACAGGAGGCCCCCCAAAGGACTGATCTAATAATCCACTGACTGCAAGTGCTTGATCACGAATCATCTCTGCCCCCAATCTAAGCCGCGGACCGCGTGCTAATAGATCGTTGTCTGGATCACGCGATATGAGCTCAAGAGTTGGTTCAGAGCTTTGTCGGTAGGTGGAACTCGTAACAATGTAGCGTTGCATCGCTTTGATATCCCAATTTGAGGCAATGAACCGAGCCGCCAAGTGATCTAGCAGTTCTGGGTGGATAGGCAAGGCTCCCTGAAAGCCAAAATCCTCTGGGGTGGAGACGATCCCTGTTCCGAAATAGTTTTGCCAGTAGCGATTGACAGCAACGCGTGCTGTCAGCGGATGGTCGGGACTAAATAGCCACTTGGCCAAACCCAACCGATTCTGAGGAAAATCTTCCGAAAATGGTAAAATTGCCTCGGGTGTGTGGGGCTCTACAGGTGCACCTTTTGCGTCATACATTCCCCTGTCAAGGATAAATGCCTGACGTGGATTCGCCATCTCTTCCATCACCATGATTTCTGGAATCTCTTTCAAGAGATCATCTTTCTGTATCAGCAGAGTTTTCAATATAAGATGAGCATTTTTCCAAGATGGGACGTGATTGGCCAAGTACCACTCAAAAAGGTCTTCTTGATCTAACGGCATCTTAAATTGCCCTGCGAGACGAGCAACTTCAAATCCATACAGCTTACGATCAAATACCCGGAGTTCATCCATAGCACCCCCCCGTAGCCCACTATCACGGAATCGATAGGCAAGTTGCAGTGGAACCTCCATGTCTTGATAACCTATATGCCTCGACAACCCATCCCGGATCACTTGCATCTCAGCTTCAAACCCATTGATATAAAGATGAAGCCCAGAGGCACGGCTTGATCCATCATAACTCATGGCAATGTGGGTCCACTCATCCATCATGATTGGAGCCTTTGATTGGATACGGACAGCGTTTTCGGGCCACATATGGGCTAATTGCCCAACAAGATACCCATCACTTAGCGCAAGCTCCCATCCCCGACTCCCTGCATCAAGTGCTGCATGGGTACGGTGGATGATTATCCCAGTATCTTCGTTAGGCTTAACCCATAGACTAACGGCAAACGGCTCTGTACGACGAAAATTCCCTATATCTTCAAACGTAAATCCGCTTTCTCCATCAAATGCCATCGCATTTCCAATATGTCCTGACACGGAAATTGGAGTAAAGACGGCTGTTCCATTGATTCCCCGATCACATGAAAGCTGCTGATGACGCATCTGCTCAAAGCTGCAAGAAAGGATTGGATCAAGGAATGAATTGCTCACATTGGATGGATCCCATGACTCAAAATCACTCTGGGCGGCCTCGGTCAAATCAACCAAGGCACGCTCGGCAGCCGTGATCGCATTGATCAATCTGTCGAGTTCTTTTTGCTGACCGTCAACGGGCAAATCCATCGCTGGAACTGGCACTGCCTGCGTAAAATGAGAGGTCTGTCCAATTTCATCAATATTATTGAAAAAACTGAAAAGCCCAAAATAGTTTCTCTGGGTGATCGGATCATACTTATGGTCGTGGCATCGTGCGCATTCAAGCGTCAACCCCATGAATGCAGCTCCGACGGTATTGACTCTATCAGCAACATATTCAGTCCGAAACTCTTCCTCAATACTTCCGCCTTCATTGGTTTGTCGATGGTGGCGGTTAAAGGCAGTCGCTAAGCGTTGCTCAACAGTAGGGTTGGTTAACTGATCACCTGCAATCTGCCATGTCCCAAACTGATTGAATGGCAGATTCTGATTGTAGGCACTGATGACCCAGTCGCGCCAAGGCCATACATATCTGTTCGGATCATTCTGATAGCCGTGAGTATCTGCATATCTTGCAATATCAAGCCACATTGAAGCCATATGTTCGCCATAAGCCGGAGAAGCTAAAAGGCGATCAACGACCTTTTCATAGGCATCCGCAGAAGTATCAGATAGAAACTCATCAAGTTCTTCTATCGTGGGGGGAAGCCCTGTAATGTCAAACGTGACCCGTCGTAGGAGCGTCCCTCGATTTGCTTCAGCAGAGGGTATTAATCCTTCTTGTTCTAAACGCGAGAGTACAAAGTAGTCTATTTGATTAGACGGCCAGTCATCTAATTGCACACTGGGCACAGGAAGATCTGTGGGAGGAATAAAACTCCAATGTGGCTTCCATTCTGCACCCTGATCAATCCATCGTCCAATCAATGCGATCTCATGGTCAGAGATCGTAAGATTTGACTCTGGCGGCGGCATTTGGTGATCGGGATCAGAGGAAGTAATTCGCTCATATAGATGACTCTTGCGGATACTACCAGAAACAACTGCATACCCACCTGAACTCAAGGGGGTATGTTTGGCCCCCTGCTGCTCATCTAAACGTAAGCCGGCCTGACGTGCATTCCCATCAGGGCCATGACATACGTAACAGCGATCCGATAGTATAGGTCGAATATGATAGTTATAATCGACGATTTCTGGAAGTTGTGTCCCCTCAAAATCAGATGTCGGCCCACAACCAATACACCCAACAATTAGAACCACATTAAGCAAAAAGATCTTTGACCACATGTCCATGCACATCGGTTAAACGGAAACGTCGCCCTTGATGGCGAAAGGTAAGTCGCTCATGTTCAATTCCAAGCAAATGCAGGATCGTTGCATGAAAATCATGGACATGAACAGGGTTATCGGTAATATTATACCCGAATTCATCAGTACCACCGTAGATGAGACCTGCTTTGACACCCCCTCCTGCCATCCAGATGGTGAAGCATCTAGGATGATGATCTCGACCGTAGTTCGTCTCTGTGAGCACTCCCTGAGAATAATTGGTTCGCCCGAACTCTCCACCCCAGATGACCAGTGTATCATCCAGAAGTCCTCTCTGTTTTAGGTCTATCACCAACGCAGCTGATGCTTGATCGGTATCCTTGCATTGCATTGCAATGTCCTGGGGCAAGTTTGCGTGCTGATCCCAACCCATATGATACAGTTGGATAAAACGCACATCACGCTCTGCTAAGCGGCGCGCTAAGAGGCAGTTTGCGGCATAAGTCCCTGGAGTTCTCGCATCCTCTCCATAGAGTTCAAAAGTGGAGTCTGGTTCATCAGATAGATTTGTCACATCTGGGACTGAGGTTTGCATGCGATAAGCCATTTCATACTGTGCAATTCTTGAATGAATCGCTGGATCGCCGGTGGTTTCGTAATGCATTTCGTTTAAGTGCGCCAGCTGCTTGAGCATGCTTCGACGATCCGATGCCTCTAGTCCGGGTGGGTTATTGAGATACAGGACAGGTTCACTGCCTGCACCAAATTTCACCCCTTGATGCAGGGCGGCCAAGAATCCATTTCCCCATAATCGTGAGTAGATGGGTTGGGGTCTTTGGAGACCTCGAGATAATAGGACACAAAATGTAGGTAGATCCTCGTTTGCACTCCCAAGTCCGTAACTAAGCCAAGCCCCCATGCTGGGCCGGCCTGGTAGTTGTGACCCTGTCTGGAAAAATGTGATGGCGGGATCGTGATTGATTGCTTCGGTATACATTGACCGAACAATACATATCTCATCGACAATCTTTGATGTATAGGGTAATAATTCACTCACCCACGCCCCGCTATTGCCATGTTGAGAAAATGGATAAATGGATGAAGCCAGTGGAAACGAGTTTTGAAAGGCCGTCATACCTGTTAAGCGCTGCCCCATACGAATGGACTCAGGTAAATCCTGACCTCGCCTCGTTTGAAGTGTCGGTTTATAATCAAACAGTTCAAGTTGAGAGGGCCCTCCACTCTGAAACAAGTAGATTACACGGCGCGCTTTGGGTGCAACATGGGGAGACTGTAATATTCCACGTAGCGCCTCTCTGTCAACACGTTCTTCGGACGGAGTGCTCTGACATCCGACCAGTGATGCAAGGGCCGCTCCGCCAATTCCAAGACTTAACTTTGAGAAGAAATGCCGCCGGTTCATCCGACATGCGATATCAATAATAGGGTCTCTCATCGGTGCAGGGCTTCATCTAAGTTCATAATGGTACTGGTCACAACGGTCATCGCTGCGAGTTGGATCATATCAGCGTTTTGATCAATTGGAGTCTCTCCAACCGAAACCAACCGCTGAGCATCAATAGGATCACTGGTAAACTCTACAATCTGCTTATCAAAAAGATCATTTAAAGCATCTAATTCATGGTCGTCTGCCTCCCTTGATGTGAGCCATTGGAATGCTAACTGAATCTGATCTCGCTCATTGTTTACTCCTGAAATTCGAGATGCTAGCGCACGTGATGCTTCTACATATTGTGGGTCATTTAAGAGGACTAATGACTGCAAGGGGGTTGCAGTTGTTTGGCGCTCAACAGTACAGACGGACCGATCTGGTGCATCAAAGGTCAGCATCGATGGGGGTGGAATCGTCCGTTTCCAATAGGTATAGAGACTACGTCGATGAACATCAGGTCCTTGCCGGTAACGGTTTTCACCAATCTGGTTAGCAAGAGCTTTCCAGATTCCTTCTGGTTGATAAGGTCTTACGGGCTCGCCTCCTATGGTTGGATTCAAAAGACCACTCACCATAAGTGCATTATCCCGTATCATCTCAGCTGATAGTCGTTTACGCGGAGCACGCGCTAAAAGTAAATTATCTGGATCCATCTCTTGAAGTGTTTGAGTGAGATGGCTACTTTGACGGTAGGTGGATGAGGTGACAATCTGTTTGATGAGGGCTTTTGTATCATACCCTGATTCTATAAACGTAATCGCCAGATAATCAAGTAGTTCTGGATGCGTCGGTAATGCTCCTTGATTGCCAAAGTCTTCGGGGGTTTGCACTAATCCACTTCCAAATAGCAGTTGCCATATTCGATTCACGGCAACACGTGCAGTGAGCGGGTTTTCGCTTGATGTGATCCACTGAGCTAATCCTAATCTATTTGGCGGAAGCTCTTCTGGAAAGGGAAGAACCGTGCTAGGGGTTGAGGGCCCGACTGAATCTAACTGCGCGTCATAAGCCCCCCGATCTAAAACATAAGTAGTCCGAGGGGTTTCCATTTCTTCCATGATCATCACATTCGGAATGCGTCTGATCTTGCGTCTATACTCGTCAAGAGATCTATTGACAGCCTGATACGTGGCATCATGATGAACTCGGTAATGGTTTTCCATGGAAGGTTTACTTGATTGTCCAGCCAAATGAGCGACTTCAAGTGCCGTCAGATCTCTGGCGTGAACATATAGATCATCTACTGCACCATTGATCATGCCTTCAATCTCTTGCCTGCTTTGATTACGGGAAGTCCAATGGCCAATTAATAACTCATTACCATTTAAGATACTTTCTCGCTCAAGTGAATCATCAATGACTTGGATTTGGGAATGCTTCCCATTAATGTATAAATCAACATCGCTTGCGGTGCCACCCCCATCATACGTTACTGAGACATGGATCCATTTATTCGTCGGTAAATTTTGAATGGATTGAACGATAATTTGATGTTCATCATCATGGATTAATCTAAACTGAAGCTTCCCATTTGTGGACTTGACGAGTTCATATCCTCCACGTTTTTGCTCCCCATTACGTTTAGATAAAATTGCAACATCTTTCCTTTGATCCTGAATCAAAATCCACGCACTCAGTGAGAAACGATTATACCATTCAAAATCAGCCTCATACCCAAGGTCAAGAAAATTCAGTCCGTTAAATGCTAATGCTCCGCCACGATAGCCTGAAATCTTTTTTGGGGGATCAAGCACTTTTTCTAATCCAGAATTAATCTTTGCATCGGGGCCGTTCTCTGCGTGAGAAATGAAGTCAATTAATGAATCCATGGGAAGGAAAGTCAGCAGATCCGCTTGGACTGCAGATTCAAGATCTGGAGACCAATTGTTTGGTATCGGTGTCAGAGGCCAAGCCTCAATCAACTGTTCAAGTGAGTCAACCACTGTGTTAACTTCGGCGATAGTCTTTTCTAATTCTGCATCTTCTAGAGGTATGGATGGCTGTGGTGCTAAGTCAAAATAACTGATCTGCGCCTGCTCATCTATGCCATTAAAGAAGGCAAACATCCCAAAATACTCTTCCTGCAGAATTGGGTCATACTTATGATCATGGCACCTCGCACATTCCATGGTAAGTCCCAAGAATGCCGCCCCTGTCGTATTAGTTCGGTCCGCAACATACTCGGTCAGATATTCTTCTGGAACGACCCCTCCCTCTTGGGTGATAGCATGATTGCGATTAAATCCAGTGGCTAATCGCTGATCAAAGGTTGGGTTTGGTAGCAAGTCACCTGCGATTTGCCATATCACAAATTCGTCATAAGGGAGGTTTTCATTGAACGCACGCACTACCCAGTCACGCCATGGCCACATTGTTCTGGGGCGATCATCTTGATAGCCATGCGTATCTGCATAACGGGCAACATCCAACCACATTGAAGCCATCCGTTCTCCATATGCCACGCGAGAAAGAATCTGATCTACAACGTATTGATAAGCATCGGGCCTCTGATCATTAAGAAATTCATTTAATTCAGCAGGCGTAGGGGGTAAACCAGTCAGGTCAAAGGTCACGCGTCTGAGCAGTTTCTCACGACTGGCATCTTTAGACGGTGATAATCCTGCAGATTCAATTTTATGTAAGATGAACAAATCTATTGGATTGCGGGTCCAGTCTTCATTACGCACCTCAGGCAGGTCTGTCATAGATGGTGGAGTAAAAGCCCAGTGAGGCTTCCATGTAGCTCCTTGATCAATCCATCGTCGGATAAGTTTAATTTCATGGTCTGAGAGGGATAAATTACTTTCGGGCGGTGGCATCCTTCGCTTTGGATCATCGCTAGAAATATGATCTATCAGCAGACTTGCATTAGCATCACCTGGAACAATGATTTGGTGCAGTGAATCAATTCTACTGGTTTGAAAAGCTCCATCTGGAGTATCAAGGCGCAAGCTTGCTTGTCGGACTTGATCATCAGGTCCATGACATGTAAAGCAACGATCTGATAAGATAGGTTTTACATGCCAGTTGTAATCAACGGTGGCAGGTAGGCGTGAGGAGTCGTCAGAAGTAGGGTTGCATCCCGTCACGTACAGAGCTGTCAATAATGCAATATATTTGAAATAGTACACGAAGCCATGTCAACTTTATTGCATTGAATTTACCACATAATTCTGAAATTGTTCTATTGGATAGCGTATAGACATAGGTGCAATCCAACAAACCAGATGTCATTGAAGCCCCCTTAAGTACGACCAGATCCTTTAGCATGTTAAACTATCTTTCTGGAATGCTTCATCAATAACCCTCTGTTGCTTTGCTCCATAAGTTAAGGCGAAAGATCTATCATCATCCATGATCTCATCGTACACTCATAAAGT